>DREN01000413.1 GCA_011051075.1 Deltaproteobacteria bacterium
ATTGAGGGATTGAGGGATTGAGGAACATATTGATTCGATCCGCGAATCCCTGTAATCCGTAATTTTTGTATATTAGGAGCATTGCCATGTCAGAGGAAGAAAAAGGCTTTGTGATAAAGGACAGGCGGGCCTTCGATGACAAGGGTAAACCCAAGGCAGAGGAGCCCGAAGGGGAGAAGGTGGAGGAGAAAGGAGAACAGGTCCCTCCTCGGGAGGAGGTCAAGGCCCCTCCCCTGCCCGAGGTGAACTTCTCCTCTCTCATCTTGAGCCTGAGTTCCACGGCCTTTCTTCACTTCGGAGAGATCCCAGACCCCGTCACAGGGAAAAAAAAGAAGGACCTGGGCCTTGCCAAACATACCATAGATACCATTGCCATGCTCAAGGAGAAGACCGAGGGAAATCTCACCGAAGATGAGAAACTGTTTATTGAGAATGTGCTCACCGACCTGAGGTGGCGCTTTGTAAAGGCAGGGTAGGCTGGTAGTAATGTAGCTGTTTAGGCTGCAGGTTTTCTGGACGAGTAGACAGACTTGAGCGGACCAGAAAGACTAACTGCCTTCGGTCTTGGTGAACGCTAATATCCATATGTTTTATGACGAGGTTTTTTTTATGGAACATTCTTCATGCGTAGCCCCCTGGCGGAGGAGACTCCGCCCCATGGGATGGACGCTTTTCTCTGTTGCTGCGGTTTTCGCATTTGCCTCTCTTATCTTCGGGGGCCCGGGCGCCGTGGCCCAGACAAGCCCGCTTCTGCCCGGGGCGCCGGGTTCCTTTTCCCAACTGGTCAAGAAGGCGAGGCCCTCTGTTGTAAACATCAGCACCGTGATGACCGTGAAGGGACCCCTGTCCCACCCCTTCGGTTTTCAAGGCCCCTCCGGGGAGGACCCGCTGAGGGATTTTTTTGACCGGTTCTTCGGTGACCGGATGCCCAAGGGGTTCAAACAGAGGAATCTGGGGTCCGGCTTTATCATTGATGAGCACGGTTACATCCTGACCAACAACCACGTCGTGGAAAAGGCCGATGAGATCACCGTTAAACTGGCAGGCGGGGCAAGTTTCAGCGCAAAGGTAACCGGTCGTGACCCAAAAACCGATCTGGCGCTCATACAGATAGATACGGATAAACCCCTAACGCCGCTCCCCATGGGCGATTCGGATGAACTTGAGGTGGGCGACTGGGTCATTGCCATGGGAAACCCCTTTGGCCTTGACAACACTGTAACAGCAGGGATTGTCAGCGCCAAGTACAGGCATATCGGGGCCGGACCCTACGAGAACTTCATCCAGACCGATGCCTCCATCAACCCTGGTAACAGCGGGGGCCCCCTCCTGAACAGCGCCGGAGAGGTGATCGGCATCAACACCGCTATCTTTTCCCGCTCTGGAGGGAGTATAGGCATCGGATTCGCCATCCCCATCAATATGGCGAAACAGATTTTAGCTCAGCTCAAGGCGGGTAAGGTGATCAGGGGCTGGTTAGGGGTGATGATCCAGAAAATCACCCCTGAGCTTAAGGCCAAACTCAACCTGCGGGATACCAAAGGGGCCCTGGTGGCGGACGTCACACCCGGTGGCCCGGCGGAAAAGGCCGGGATCAAGAGGGGGGATGTCATTGTATCGTTCAACGGAACACAGATCGATGAAATGAAGGACCTGCCCTATATGGTGGCATCGACCCCTGTTGGCGCCACCGTGCCGGTGGAGGTTGTGAGAAAGGGGAGGAACCTGGTATTTAAGGCTAAGATAGGGGAACTGAAGGAGGATGAGAAGGGGCCTCAGGAGAGTAGTGGTACTGGACAAAGGTTCGGCATGAAGGTGGACGAGATAACGCCGCAGCTTGCAAAGGAGTTCGGCCTGTCCCAGACCACCGGTCTGGTTATCGTAGAGGTTGACCGCAATTCCCCTGCCGGAGAAGCGGGCCTGAGACCTGGAGATGTTGTATTAGAGATAGACCAGGCCCCTGTCAGAGACCTGGCCGATTTCCTCGGAAAAACAGGTCGCTACAAGAGGGGCGACACCGTTCTTTTCCTCATAAGGCGGGGGAACTCCACCCTGTATCTGACGTTGACGGTCTCTGGATCGTCCAACGATAACTGATGATTGCCGACCGGTTCCCGAACAACCGTTCACAGATATTCTCACCGTGGTTCCTTGTGCTGTAAGAAGCGCTTGCGGACCGGCATCTGTCGTTTTCAATCAAGGAAGAAGCCTTGCTTTCCCGATCACCAACCATCGATCACCAATCATCAACCCACCTCGCCCCCGCCAAGATCAATATCCGGCTGAAGATAACGGGCCGCAGGCCCGACGGGTACCATAACCTGGTCTCCATAATGGTACCCGTGGGCCTCTATGACCGCATCGAACTCCGTGGTACCGATCACAACCTGATCACCCTATGGTGTGAGGGCCTTTCAGTCCCCGCTGACAGAGAAAACCTCGCCTACAGGGCGGCCGACTCCTTTTTTTCCAGTACCGGGATCGAACAGGGGCTTTCAATCGGGCTCAAAAAAGATATCCCGGTGGCCGCGGGCCTGGGGGGCGGCAGCAGCGATGCGGCGTGCGTACTCAAGGCCCTCAACCGTATATACTCAGATCCCCTCACCAAAAAGGAACTGGCAGCCCTGGCCTTAGACCTTGGCACGGATGTGCCCTTTTTTCTCAAGGATGGGCCGTGCATAGCCAAGGGGATCGGAGAAATCCTGGAACCTATTGAAGAATGGCCCAGGCTGTGGTATGTTATTGTAACCCCGCCGGTGAGGGTTTCAACGGCCTGGGTATATGGGAACCTTAACTGGCCCCCCATTGGGGAGACCGAGCAATTAGAGTTGACAAGGGATGAATATCAGTTTATAATTGCCAATTTAAAGAAAAGCTCCTTTGCCCCTGGCCATATCCTGGATAACGATCTGGAGGCACTTACAATGGCCAGGTTCCCCGTTATAGGGGCGGTAAAAAGGGCCCTGATCGATTCAGGGGCCGGGGGGGCGCTCATGTCTGGCAGCGGCCCCAGTGTATTCGGCCTCTTTGAGTCAGAAGAGAGGGCGAGAGAGGCCAAGACACGTATGAAGACCCTGGACACGGGGGATGTTTTTCTGGCAGAGGGCCTGCCCTAACAACCTGGCCGAAGGGAAGACAGGGGTGCAGAAAATTTGTCATCTTCCGACGCCTGACTTCCGACTTACGACCTCTGTACTGGGGTGTCGTCAAGTGGTAAGACACGGGCCTTTGGAGCCCGCATTCGGAGGTTCGAATCCTCCCACCCCAGCCAAAGGGGCAGCCCCGTCTTGCGGGGATAACCGTTGAGCGCCGTAACAGGCTTGGCTCACTTAGAACTTCAGTTTGAGGATCTGCTTTGAACCAGGAGATAAAACTTTTCGGCGGCACATCCAACCCGGCCCTGACCCGTGAGGTATGTGAATACCTTGGTATCGAACAGGGCAAGATCCTGGCCAAGACCTTCAGCGACGGGGAGACCAGGGTAGAGATAGGTGAGAACATCAGAGGGCGGGACGTGTTTATAGTCCAGTCCACCTCCACCCCTGTGAACAACAACCTTATGGAACTCCTGATCATAATGGACGCCATGAGAAGGGCGTCCGCCGACCGGATTACCGCGGTGATACCCTACTATGGCTATGCGCGGCAGGACCGAAAGGTAAAACCGAGGGTGCCCATCAGTGCCAAACTGGTGGCCGATCTGATCACCGTGGCAGGGGCGAACCGGGTCGTTTCCATGGATCTGCACGCAGGACAGATTCAGGGTTATTTCAACATCCCCGTTGACAACATCTTTGCAGCTCCCATCCTGCTCAAGTATATCCAGGGAAACCTCCAGGACGACCTGGTTATCATTTCTCCTGACGCAGGAGGGGTGGAGAGGGCCCGGGCCTTTGCAAAACGTCTTTCCGCATCTCTGGCCATCATTGATAAGAGACGCGAGGCCCCCAATATCTCACAGGCCATGAACATAATCGGTGAAGTGAAGGGCAAGACCGCCATCATCCTGGACGATATGGTGGATACGGCGGGCACCCTGACCCAGGCAGCGGCCGCCCTCTTGGAAAGGGGCGCCCGGAAGATCCATGCCTGCTGCACTCACGCCGTCCTGTCCGGGCCGGCAGTGGAAAGGATCGACGCCTCCCCCATCGACCGGCTGATCGTAACCAACACCATTCCCCTCAATGAAAAGGCAAGGGCCTGCCCAAAGACCGTGGTCCTATCCATAGCAGAACTCCTGGGGGAGACCATCAAGAGGAGCCACAGCTCTCATTCAGTGAGCACCTTATTTGTTTAGAACCTGAAAAACGCCTGAAAAAGCAGGCGTTTTTCATTTGTGAAAAATTTAATTAAATCCGGAGGAATCAAATGCGTCCATTGGCAATAACCGCCCGCCTCAGACATGACAGCGGAAAGGGGGCGGCACGAAAACTACGACGAGACAACCAGTTACCGGCTATCTTCTACGGGCCTCGCACCGAGCCGATGATGCTGGCGGTGGATTATCCCGAACTTACCCGCGTTATCAAACAGGGAAAGGGAGAAAACATGGTTCTCGACCTTAAGGTCAAGTCCGATCAGGGAGAAGAGACCAGAAAGGCCATGCTTAAGGACCTCATGGTTGACCCTGTGAGCGGAACATACATCCACGCGGACTTCTACGAGATCTCCATGGACAAGGAGATTACCGTGGATATCCCCATCCGCCTGATAAATACGCCCGCCGGTGTCACAGAAGGCGGGTTTCTTCAGACCATCCGGAGAGAGTTGACAGTCTCCTGCCTCCCGGACAGGATCATAGACTCTTTGGAGATCGATGTGGCTGGCCTGGAGATAGGGGAGGCCGTTCATATCCGGGACATTGAGCTTCCCGAAGGGATCTCCTGCGCTGAAGAGGGCCACCTGACCGTGGCCGTGGTCTCGGCGCCGGGCGGCGGGATGGCTGGCGATGAAGAGGAGCCTGAAGAAGGCCTTGAGGAAGTTACGGCGGCCTCAGGAGAGGAAAGCGCCGAAGAGTCAAAAGAAGCAAAGAAAGGGGGTGAACAGTAGACAAGAACTTGCGTCTGATTGTGGGCCTCGGCAATCCCGGATCGGGATATGAAAAAACAAGACATAACGTGGGGTTCAGGGTTATAGACCTGTGGTGCAGGGAGATGGGGGTGGTTCTGAAGAGGCGCCTTTTCAGCTCAAAGTGCCTCCGGACCGAGCTCCAGGGAAGACCTATTATACTTCTCTGTCCCCAGACCTACATGAACAGGAGCGGCGAAGCGGTCAGGGCCTGTTCCGACTACTACGACCTGGATACGGGCAGGATTCTGGTGGTTCATGACGACCTGGATCTTCCCCTGGGCAGGGTAAAGGTGGTCAGGGCCCGGGGTGCGGGTGGGCATAAAGGCGTTTCGTCCATTATCCGACATCTGGGACACAGCGAATTTTCCCGGGTCAAGGTCGGTATTGGCCATCCCCGCTACGGAGAACCCGTGGAAGATTATGTACTTGCGCCCTTTTATGCCGACGAGAGGGGGCCCGCGGAAAAGGCCATCCGGGTGGCCGTTAACGCTTGTGAACTATTTGTTTTAGAAGGGGTTGAATCGGCAATGAATCAGATCAATTGCCAGAATCTAACAGACTAAGGAGGAAAAAAACTGATGCAGGGATTAACCGTATACGCGCCCTTCATAGGGATTCTGAGTCTTATCATAGCCTGGCTGCTCTACAACTATGTGAAGAAACAGCCGAACGGGACACCTCTGATGCAGGAGCTTGAGGATGCCATTCATACGGGCGCCATGGCCTTTTTGAGGAAGGAGTATTCTGTTCTTGTTATCTTTATCGGCGTCGTGTTTATTCTCTTAGGTTGGGGAATTGCCTGGAAGACGGCCATCGCCTTTGTGACGGGGGC
>DREN01000407.1 GCA_011051075.1 Deltaproteobacteria bacterium
CAACTACATAGACCCCCTTGACGCCTGCACAATAGACCTTTTTCCAGGATGCCTCACCTCAGAGGTCAAAGGTGTGGGCAATGCTGCCGGGCATGGGGCCTGCCTGGCCCTGCTTGACAGGGACAAGAGAGAAGAGGCCGGGCGGATCGCCGCACAAATGGAATATGAGGAGCTTGCGGCCACAGCCCGTTTTCAGGAACTATTTGTGACGGGCATGTTTTTCCCCGCAGCCAGAGACTATGAAGATGAATTCTGATCTGGACAGGACCCTCGACTCCCTGGTGGAGAGCTTCTACGACGGCGTGATCTTTATCGAAAACGACCAGGTGGTCAGGGTGAACAGCAGCTTCAGCCGGATAACGGGGCTCAAGGAGGAGTCGATCCTGGGCCAGCGGATAGATGACCTTGACGGAGAAACCCACATATGCCTCCACACCATTCAGGAGGTGGCCCGCCTGGTAAAGAGGCTGAACAGGAGCGTTACCAGTATGGGTAAACTCATGCAAGGCAACGAGATTTACGTAACAGCCACCCCCGTGAGCCTGAAAGGTCCCCTCAAGTACATTATCGTAAACGTGCGGGACATAACCGAACTGCAGTTCCTGAAGGAAGAGGTTTCAAGGCTCATGGCCTTGTACCTCTCAACACCTGAAGAGGCCCGCATCTCTCAGCTCGCAGGAGACGAGATCATAGCTGAAAACCGGATCATGCGGGGAATCCTTGATATGGTTGCCAGGGTGGCACAGGTGGATTCGGTGGTCCTGTTTGAAGGTGAAAGCGGCACGGGCAAGGAGGTGCTGGCCAGGTTGATCCATCGCCTGGGCGCGCGCAGGAAAGGCCCATTTATACCTGTAAATTGCGGGGCCATTCCGGAGACCCTCTTTGAATCGGAGCTGTTCGGTTATGTGAGAGGCGCGTTCACCGGTGCTGCAAAGGATGGAAAGCCAGGGCTTTTCGAACTGGCAAACGGAGGCATAATCTTCTTGGATGAGATTGGAGAGATGCCCCTGAACTGCCAGGTAAAACTCCTCAAGGTCATTGAGGACCAGGAGGTGATGCGCATAGGTGATGTAAAGCCCACCACCCTGAACGCGCGTATCTTAGCCGCATCCAACCGGGATCTGCCGGAAATGGTAAAACAGGGGAAATTTCGTGAGGATCTTTTCTACAGGCTCTACGTGGTCCCCATCCTGGTCCCACCCCTCAGGGAACGGAGGGAGGACATCTTTCCCCTGGCCTGGCATTTCCTGCGTCATTACAACGGCAGGTTTAACCAGTCCAAGACCTTTTCCCGGGAGATAATACAGATCATGGAGTCTTATGAGTGGCCCGGAAATGTGAGGGAGCTGCAGAATATTGTTGAACGAATGGTCATCATGAGCGATAAAGAGATCCTTGAGCCGGAGCACCTGCCCCCCTCCATTTACAGCACGGGGGCGGACAACGGCTCCATGATCCAGGTCAACGGGGTCATGCCCCTGGCCTGGGCCAGGGAGACCGTGGAGAAGAAGCTCCTTTCCAATGCTCTGGCACTGAGGGGTACCACCAGGGAGGCGGCACGGGTGCTGGGTGTGGATCATTCCACCGTGGTGCGCAAACTCCGGAAATACGGCATAAGGCCGGGTAACAGACAGTCCTGATATTGGAAACTCCAGGCCGGGCAAGGCGGGCATTCTGTATCTGCTCCCGTTTGGTCGTGCCCTGGAAGCCGCTCTCACAGAGATTGCAGCGAACTTGCGTTGGTGGTATTGAATCTAAGACTCTAAAGGAGAACAGGAATACCCATGGAACTTACCGAAACCAGATACGAGGTTGACAGGGGCGTTGCCACCGTTACCCTGAACCGGCCCGAGAAAATGAACGCCTTTACCCATACCATGAGAAGAGAACTTATCGAACTGTTCACCCTGGCCGACCAGGACGACGGGGTCCGGGTGGTGCTGGTGACCGGCGCGGGCAGGGCCTTTTGCGCTGGCGCAGACCTGTCCGGGGGCGGTTCAACCTTTGACCGATCCCGGAAAAGCCAAATTGGAGAACATCGGGACGGCGGAGGCCAGGTCGCCCTGAGCATATTCAGGTGCCGGAAACCGGTGATCGCCGCCATAAACGGGCATGCGGTGGGAATCGGTATCACAATGACTCTGGCCATGGACATGAGGATCGCGGCAGAAGACGCGAAGATCGGCTTTGTCTTTGCCAGAAGGGGTGTTGTGCCCGAGGCATGCTCCTCCTGGTTCCTGTCCCGCATCGTGGGGATTGCCAAGGCCACTGAATTTGTGTATACCGGGCGCATATTCAGGGCCCTGGAAGAAGTGAACTCCGGTCTTTTCAACTACGTGGTGCCGGGCTCCAGGGTCCTTGACAAGGCCATGGAGATCGCGAGGGAGATCGCGGATCATACCTCGGCCGTGTCCGTGGCCCTGAGCAAGGCCCTTCTGTGGCACGGTTTGAGTGAAGACGATCCCCAGTCCGTGCATCTTGTGGATTCCCGCTGTTTCTACTGGATGGGAAGGCAGGGGGACGCAAAGGAGGGGATAGAGAGTTTTCTGGAAAAGCGTCCTCCCCGATTCACCATGAAGGCATCAACCGATATGCCTGATTTTTATCCCTGGTGGAAGGAGCCTAAAGTGTAAGGAGCAGCGTTGAACATGTAACGTCCAACGTCCAATGAAAACCGGACACCAGGTTTGATCGCTTTGGTCATTTTTCCCTCTTATGCGGTTTTGACAGGGGAGGGCCGCAACTGGCCCTCTGCGGAGAAGAGATGAGCTTCATCGATGGAATAGGCTATAATTTCCGGGGACTGGTATTGGGCCTCAAGACACCCAGGCTCCTTTTCTGGGGCCTGCTAAGATTCTGCCTGGTGGTTCTGATAACCGTTGTTTCGGCCACCCTGATCCTGGTGTACCATCAGGATATCCTGAATCTCATATGGGAAAGGCCCGAGAGTTACTGGATCGTGTGGCTGTGGTATATCACATCCTGGCTCCTCTCCCTCTGCCTGGTAGGTCTGTCGGCCGTTATCTCCTACCTGGTCTCGCAGATCCTGTTCAGCGTCCTGATCATGGATCATATGTCCAGGATAACGGAGATCATGAAGAGAGGCCGGGCCACAGAGGCGGAAAGTGTCCCCATCCTCAAGCTGTTCGGCTATCTCGTGATGCAGGAGATCCCCAGGGCGATCCTTCCAGTAATCTTCTCCATCCTGCTGATGTTGGTGGGGTGGTTAACTCCCCTGGGACCTGTGGTAATGCTCATCTCCTCGGGGCTTGCCGCCCTGTTCCTCGCATGGGACAATACCGACCTGATCCCCGCAAGACAGCTTGTCCCCTTCAAGACCCGGGTTGGTTTCTTGCTGAAGTCTCTTCCATTTCACCTGGGCTTCGGGCTCCCTTTCCTGATACCGGTCCTGAACATCCTCCTCCTCTCCTTTGCCCCGGTGGGGGCCACCCTCTTCCATGTGGACAGGAACGACCATAATATGCTCAGGACCAATCCTTAAGGATGTCCCTCTCACTCTTTACAATTCACAAATCAAGCTTTGACCCCTTTCCCACAGGTTATGCCTTAAAGGTCCAGGTGGATCGTAATAGCCTGTCCTATACCCTCCATCTCAGAGGAGGAAATCGATCCAGCCCGATCTATTAGCCGCTTCTTGCTCACCGTAGTAAGCTGATCGGCCATGGCTTTGGCCTTTTTCCCACGAAGCGTTACATATGTTTCGCTTGGGTAGAGTTTACCAACACTGCTCGTCAGGGGCACGACTTGGACTCTATTAAGGAACTGGTTGGCAGCATCATTGCTTACGATGACCGCCGGTCGCTGCTTGCGGATTTCACCACCCACGGAAGGGTCAAAAATAACCCACCACACATCACCTCTCTTCATCGTTTATGTCTCCAAATGTGCCTTCGGCCCACTCAAGGGCTTCGGATTCCCGGACATGATCGGCAGCCATCTCTTTATATGCAGCATACGTATCATTCTTGACAACATGCGGGCGAACCAACTCTTGGATAAAACGACTGATTTTTCCCGGTCCAATGACTGCCCGTAAGCCGTTATAGACCTCCTCGTCTATGGTCAATGTAAGTTTCTTTTGCATCACAAACACCTCTTTATAAATTGCACGTATAATACACGTGTTCTGTTTTTATGTCAAGAGGTCAGAAAGATTTTTCTAAAGGCGATCCTGATTATGCCATTGTGCGGGGGGAGGGGGTCACATCAAACCCTGCCCCTTCCCTTGAACCGGTCCGCAAACTCCGTATATTGAACCGTCTGATGTGCGTTACGCAGGGCCATTGCATTGCCCTTGAGAGCTTGGCGTTGCTGGTCTGATGTAGGCTTTCAGATTATATGGGCGGTAAAAAAGGGGTGATATTTTCAGATTCTTGTTTTTAATGGATATACTGAAATGACAAAGTTCTTCGGCCCAATGGGGCATATCCGGGGCGACTGGGGGCAGTCACCCCGGGTTTCAGGTCGATGTTTAGCGGTAAACGACAGGTTGTCGTTTATCGCTAAAGCCAAGTGAAAAACATCTTCTATGGCATTACCTTTCCCCTCTTGGGGCCATTTTCCAGCCCAAAGCCGACACTTCTTTCGCCGATGTAACTCTACTTCATTTTTCCGGCACAATTTTCGTAAGAAATATCTCCCAGGCGCGTCAAACCATAAGAATCTTGAAATCAGGGCAACACAAGGGACGGTCCTTTGGCATATTATTGCATGAATTAGCGCAAACTGCCAAAAGATCAATGCCAAATTAAGCGCAGAAAAAGCGCGCTTTTTTCAAAAAAAGTTCACCCGTTGTGACCGGATCTGTCAAACACCTCTGTTATCATGGCTCCAACTTCAGCAAAAGGAGGCCCCAAAAATGGATACCGTTATCAGAAATTACCTGCAAAAACTCAAGATCGGGCGGAAACAGTCCTTCAAGAATCTGGCCCTTTATCCACTCCTCTCCGACTACTCGCTGGATCTGGAGTATCTGCTCCTGGATGAGGCCCTGGCCCGGAATCTCATCGAGGTGGTTGAGAAGGACAGCGGCGGCTCCGTGCCTGAACTGAGGGTGGTGAACAGGTCCCATGAAATGGTCCTCATCCTGGACGGTGAAGAGCTGGTGGGCGCCAAGCAGAACAGGATAGTCAACACCACCATCCTGGTCCCGGCCGATTCCGCCATCGTCATCCCCGTAAGCTGTGTTGAGCACGGCAGGTGGTCCTACGACAGTCCGCGGTTCCACAGTCAGAAGAGGATGATGTCCTCTGAGCTTCGGGCCAGAAAGGCCGAACAGGTTAACTGCTCGGTCAGATCCTCAGGAGAGTTCCGGGCCGACCAGGGGGCCATCTTCATGATAGGCGGCCAGGTGGCCGGCCTGGACGCCTTTGGAAAACCCGGAACATGTTCAAAGGTCTTTGAAAAGCTCCTTCAAAGCTATGCCCTGGATGCCATCGACTGGTTCGATTCTGACACGGAGTACAAAGCGCTGAGAAGTGAGGTGACAAAATTTCAGAAAGCAGCCCTTTCAGCGACGGCTGAGGCCCGTCCATCCGTGGGCCTGGGTACTGATCTGCGGCTTGAATCCGGGCGGGTGATAGGTTTTGCCCTGGTCCTTGATGATCAGATTCTCCACGTGTCTATCTATGCCAGGGCAGATGGCAGAGACCATGAAAAGCGCACATCGAGAATGGAGAGGTACACCCGCAGGATGAGAAACAGGGCATGATCTTGCAGTCATTCTTTTATTACACCCGGTGAACTTTGAATTTGACATTCTGCCATATTCTTTTTAGTATGGCTTCATGTCGGAAAATATTGAAAACAACCATCTGGAAGACCACGAGCAGGTCGACGC
>DREN01000141.1 GCA_011051075.1 Deltaproteobacteria bacterium
GAGCTGGCAAGGGTTGTTTTTCCGCATGTGGACAACTTCCTGTACGGGAGGCGATGGAAACCGCGAAGGGCCAGGGAGTGGATCAAATATCCAAAGGGCGCCAGCTCCAGGGATATGGCGGCATTTGAAGGGGACGCCTGAAAGGAGGCGGTCATGAACCGGATAACGACCAGGAGAACCCTTTACCAGGTTGTTCTTCTTCTAACCTTGGTTCTAATCATTCTTGTCGCTGTTTTTTCTGTGAAGCACGTGCTCCGGCTCCCCTTCAGGGATACCAACGACACCCTCCACAGGGAAGGGGCCGCCATAACCCTGGATTTTCTTATTCCAGGGGGCACCTATATAGACCAGGATGCCACCATAGGTGACGTGGTCAATCTGAAGCTCAAAGAGTCCGGCAGCCCTGTTGAAAAGGCCCTTCAGCCCATTGCCGACCTGATCCCTGCGGGATACCGCTACCTGGTGGACATCCTCCTCTTTTTCTTCTGGACCCTCTCCTTTCTGACCCTTTTCCGCGTCTTCACCTTCATGGGTTACGCAAGGGCCCTCCGGATCAGTCTTTTATTAGGGGGGCTGACCTACTACTTTATGCCCGATTTTTCGCCCGGCTCATGGGAAGACGCGGCTTTTGTGGGGTTTCCCGTGTTGGTCATACTGGCAAGGTTCTATCTGGTCCGGAGGAAGAGGGAGAAGAAGAAGGTGTTCAGGCAGTAGAAATCTGTCGCCTCATCTTAGCTGCGCTCCGAACGCCTCTTAGTTAAAGATCGTAAAGGAGACACTCCAAAGTAATGAAGAGGGGGTTACCTGCGGGTATCGAACTTCCCAACCCCGTCCCCCTGCCCGGGATCTCAGGTTATTCTGCCAGTTTCCTGCCCACCTCCCTTGCCCTCTCAAGGAGGTCGGTGTTTCCGCTGATATCTCCGGGATTAAGGGCGCTCCCGTACAATATTCCGGCAATCTTCGCCCCCACATATCTGAAGCAGTCCTGGAAGGAGCGCAGGGCGTTTATGCAGCCGGAGGTGAACGGATCGGTGTCGCCAAAGCTCATGGCAATGGCGATCTTTTTTTAAAAGGATTTTTACCGTACTTCTGCAGGGCGAAACAGCGGTCAAGCCATAGCTTGGTCTGGGTCGACATGTTAAACCAGTGAACAGGGCTGGCGATGACCCAGCAGTCCGCCTCGGCAAGCTTGGGATAGATGATCTGCATGTCATCGTCAATGGGGCACCCGGCACTTTTTTCCTCCTGGCAGGTCCAGCATGCCTGGCACGCTCTGATATTCATCCCGTTGATATAGAGGGTCTCAACCTCCGCTCCCTCGGATTCCGCGCCCTCGGCGATCTCCATGGCAAGGGTGGTGCTGTTTCCCTTCTTGCGTGGACTTCCAAGGAGTACGAGTATCTTCTTTTTTGTCTCACCGGTATTATTCATCTTTTTACCTCGTGTTTGAATTGTCAGATCGAGAAGGAGAATTATAACTATACTATTTTAGAAAAATATTCTGAGGTAGCTACTCCGTGGCTCTACACAGAGGTGTTATCTAATTGATCCTGGTCCTGCCACAGGCGGGACTGGATGCTTGATGAAAAAGGGGTGATTCCTCACAGATATCCAGTCCCGCCTGTGGCGGGACCAGTACCCAGAAACCAGTTATGGCAATGGATGGGTGTACCCCAAAAACATTATCTTAAAGGCTATACGAGTTCCACTGATATCACCCAGTAGAAGGAAAATCAAGGGATGAACCCTATCTTCTCTGCTTTCACGATAATTCCGGGACAAATGATCTTTTCACCAGAACCCCGGCGCCGGAGTTTTTGGGTCTCTCTCTTCTCAACACTTTCTGTCCCGTGAAAGTATTGCCATACCTGGGCCCAGGAACGAAAAAACGCCTGAAAAGATGAAGAGCATATCCAGTCCTGTTCGGTGTGCCAGCCAGCCCGAGACCACAGCGCCGGTAATGAACCCGGTGTCATACACCGCCGTAAATATGGACATAACCGCCGGTTTTTCCCTTTCTGAACCATGGGAGGCGACCAGGGCGTTGTGAGTGGCAAAGAGCACCCCCATGCCGATTCCGAACATCGCGGCCGTAACGGAGAAGAGGGGGGAAGCGATTGTTCCTGGCACGAGCATGAGGCTCATGCAGAGAAATGGATAGGCCACAAGGAGAAAAAAGCGCCCTCCGAACCTGTCAATGGCCCTGCCCGTAAAAAGGAGAGCGATTATGGCCGTGGTATATGAGACAAAAAAGAAACGGCCCCCGTATGTTCCTTCCTGGGCTGCCGTGAGGGCCAGAAAATTTGCAACAGTGGCCTGGGAGTGGGCGAAGATCAGGGTGGAGGCCAGGAGAAAGAGGAGGGAGCGATCCCTGAGAAGGGGCAGATATAGTGCGCTGGCCTCGCCTGTTTCCCTGTGGGTGCGGCGAGCAGGCCCAAGCCCCTTGAACAGGGCAATCCATGCCAGGATAGCCGACAGTGTCGCACTGGAGTAAAGACCCGTAAAGCCGAACCGGCCGATCATGGCCTCGCCCAAAGGAGGGCCAAGGGCGACGGCGGCCATAAGCGTTATACCGACCATGCTGAAGGCCGTCCCCCGTTTGGAGGGGGGCACGTCTCTTGCGAGGAGGGAAAAGCTACCGGCGATAAAGGCGGAAAACCCGACCCCGTGGACCACCCTTACGAGGAGTAAGAGGGGACTGAACCCGGTCACCGGAAAGTAGCATAAGCAGGCGGCACACATAAGGAAAACCCCTATGCGCATTACCGGCTGCTCTCCTTTTTTTAGGGCCAGTTTGCCCAAAGATGGCCTGGAGAGCACAGCGGCAATCGAAAAGACGCCCATGACCCACCCCGTGGTGTGCTTATCGGTCCCCATGGCCTCAAGGGCCAGGGGGTAGAGGTAGAGGAGGCCTATATTGGTAAAGACGAGAAAACAGCAGAGGTTGAGAAAAACAAAGGGCCTGTTCCAGAGGTCGAGCCGGCGAGGTATGTGGATTTTTTCCGATACGGTCATGGTGAAAACCAAAACCCGGGTCAGGAGGACGGGGAGGTGAGATGCCGAAGACCCGGGGACGGTCTGTGACAAGACCTGACAGGTATAATGTCCATTATCTTTACAACTCTTTCCCACAGGATGGACAGAATCTGAAACCAGTATCCACGCTCCTGCCGCAATAGGGGCATGCGGGGCCTCTGCCTCCCTGTCCCTGGTATCGGATATTTCCTGATTCGTCTGAAATGCTGCCGCAGCTCTGACACTCCACAAAAATCTCCCCCTTCTTCACCCTGAAAAGGGGGATGAAGAAAAGGGATAAGTAATGGTCAACCCTCCTGAGACGGGCCTGATAAAGGCCGCACGACCGACACATCCTGGGATGATCCTCCAGGGTCACGGTCTTTGGCTGTACTCCGGCGATAAAAATACACATGGGCCTTCTTACCAGGCTCTGCGGGCAACAGGTTCCCCGGTACAGAGCCGATTTAAGCCGGTGGGCAATCTCCCCTAACCCATCCTTTCTCTCTCCGTCATATTATTGATGAACCTGCTTTGAATCAAGGAGATTTATGTTTCTGATTGATCCGGAGTTCTGGCGGACAAGAAACCTTGAATGTGGCCCCACGATCGGGTATGGTGGTGAAAAATCACACAGGGAGATAAACATGCAGCAGATAAAGGAGAATGTCTATTTCATAGAGGGCCGGGACGAGATGATCCCCGACTCCCATTGTTACCTTATCGGAACCCCGTCTGAAGGAGACGTGACCCTTGTGGATGCAGGATTGATGGGCAAGGGGAATTACAAGCTGGAATCCATCAAGGAATCGGGGTTTGAACTGGATCAGGTGAAAAGGATAATCATGACCCACACACATCTGGACCATATCGGATGTCTCGGTGAGATCCTGAAGTCGATCCCCCATGCACAACTATGGGTACACACCATAGAGGGAGAGGCCCTGGAACAGGGTGATGAGAGGGCGGTCTACGGGATGAATATGTTCGAGAGCATGTGTCAGGCCCAGTACGGCATAAAACCCGGAGAGTTCAGATTCCAGGTGGGCCGTAAACTGGAAGGAGGCGAGACGCTGGAACTTGGTGGTTCGGAGTGGAGAGTGCTTCATATCCCCGGGCATTCCGCCGGAAGTATCGCCCTCTACGACCCGGAGGCCAGGATCCTCATCCCCGGGGATACGGTCTATGCGGATTACGCTATCGGCCGGTTCGACCTGTACGGGGCCAACGGCGCTCAACTGAGGGAGTCTCTTATGGCACTGGCAGAACTTGACGTGGATATACTCCTTCCGGGGCATAACCGTATCGTCGGGTCCCTGCCGGAAGGATATATCCTTGAAACGGCGAAACAGTGGCAGGCGTACCTTTCGTAGGAGCGAAGACAGGGGGATGAAAATCAGAGGCTATCTCCCCCCTGTTCCCCGCAGGGTGGACCAGAGTGCCTTTAGGATCTCCCGTCCCTTCTGAAGCAGCGGGTTTCTTGCCCTAACCTCGATATAGAGATCACCTGGCTCGCCCCCTCCCTTGCCACTTTGGCCCATCCCTTTCAGGCGTATCTTCTGGCCGGGCCTCATATTGGGAGGGACCGTGATCAGGAGTTCCCTTCCAGTCTGTCTGCACAGATATCTGATCTTCCCCCCTGTCCGGAGCAGGGTGGGGGAAAGGGTGATCATGTCCCTCAGGTCCTTTCCCCTTTCAGGCAGCTCCACTCCCCACCTCTTTTTCAGGGCATACCTCAGGAGTCTTCCCAGGTAGCCCGACAGAAGAGGGCTTGTTGTACCAGAGCCCGTCCCCCCCACAAAGACCCTGCCAAAGGCCCCTGGCCTCCTGAATTCAAAACTCCGATACCCGGGACCATAGGACTCCCTGAACACGTCGTCAAAGCCCCTGAACCCGAATGCTCGGCTCAGCTCTTCAAAGATCTGCTGGATGTCAGACCCCCTGAAGATATCCTGATCCGAGTAGGTCTGCCTGAAACGGCCGTAGGCCGATGACCCGTAGGTCTGCTTAAGGGCGTCGTACTGTTTTCTCTTTTCAGGGCTGGAGAGAACCGCGTATGATTCGTTAATCTCCTTCATCCTGGCCGCCGCCCCGGGATTGTCCTTGTTTCTGTCAGGATGATACTTCAAGGCCAGCGCCCTGTACGCGTCCCTGATCTGCTTCTGGGTGGCGGTCTTGTCTATGCCCAGGATTTCATAGTAATCCTTCTGTTCCATTTGAATAAGTCCCGCGGCTGGAGTGATCCGGGTTTGCGCTCTTTCTGAGTCAGGCGGGCGTAGGGAGACAATCGCTTCTGGTTTTACTGCGCAGCGGTTCCTGCCGGTCCTCCCTTCACAACCCCTGTTTCTGTTGGAGAGATATAGAACTTCAGCAAAATAATTTCAACCTGTGCGGTTACCCTTAGTCCGTGGGGGCCTCTTTTCCAAAGGACGCAACAAAATATTCCATCAGGACATGGAACGCCCCCTTAGTCGGATTACAGCTTCGGAGCAGGCAGGGACCCGTACATTCTCCAACCGAGACCTTCTTCTGGGGCTTTCCCGTAGCCTGTTTCAAGCGCATGCTGCCGTCCCTATAAAATGAGACAGGGTTTTGCGTCCTTTGGAAAAGAGGCCCCCACGGACGGATTCCCGCCACGGGTGGGATAGATCCCGTATCTACAATTGCTGAAGTGTAACCGCACAGGTCGAATAATTTCACTACGTTACCAGTCGGAATCCTCGACGACGTACTAACCTGTACGACTTACTCGGATTCCTCCCTCTGGTCCCACTGTAAGCGGGATGAAATTA
>DREN01000254.1 GCA_011051075.1 Deltaproteobacteria bacterium
AGGGAGTACCGTGGACAACCTTAAGGCCTCTGCTGCCGGTGAAAACTACGTGCATACAGAGATGTACCCGGGTTTTGCCGAGATTGCCAGGGAAGAAGGTTTTCATGCCATAGCCGCTGTTTTTGAGGCCATTGCCGTAGCGGAAAAGCAGCATGAAAAGAGGTACAACGATCTTGCGGCCAATATTGAGGCGGACCGGGTTTTTAAGAGAGACTCGGAGGTGGTCTGGCGCTGCAGGAACTGCGGTTATGTGCATACGGGTAAAGAGGCCCCCGAGACGTGTCCCGCATGCGCCCATGCACAGGCCCATTTTGAACTCTTGGGGGAAAACTATTAGGATTGATGATTGATGATGGATGATTGGCGATTGATGACTTAAACAGAACTTAGTTCGCTTCGCTCACAATTGGAATGTTGGAATACTGGAGTGCTGGAATAATGGGTTTTGGGAAAATGGAGAACTGGTGTTTGGGCAGCATTCATCTTTACAGAAAATTTCAATAAGTTGTAGAATTTAAGAGACGTAATTAGCTACTCGACCGACCAAAAAAGGAGGGAAAAAATGGCCGAAAGACTGGAGGTTTACAAGTGTGAGGTCTGTGGCAACATCGTTGAGGTTCTGTTCGGGGCCAAAGGTGAACTGGCCTGCTGTGGTCAGCCCATGGTCCTGCAGAAGGAAAACACCGTGGATGCGGCAAAAGAGAAACACGTGCCCGTGGTGGAGAAGACCGCTGACGGCTTTAAGGTGAAGGTAGGGAAGGCTGCCCACCCCATGGAGGAGAAGCACTACATCCAGTGGGTGGAGATCATCGCAGATGGAAAGGCGTACATACAGTTCCTGAATCCCGGTGATGCCCCAGAAGCAACCTTTAACATCCAGGCGGATCAGGTGACGGCCCGGGAGTACTGTTCCCTTCACGGTCTGTGGAAGGGATAAATGAGACCGGGAACTCGGCCAGAGGGTATTTATTGCCCCTGCTGAAGAATAGGTCAGAGCGAAAAACACTGGAAAGGAGATTAGATCATGGGAGAGTGGAAATGTAAGGAGTGCGGCTTTGCCCTTAAGGCGGATACGCCGCCGGAAGAATGTCCATCGTGCAAGAAAAAATGTGAATTTGTCGATGTAGCCTGCTACATCCCGGATTGTGGCGAGACAGGACAGGATCCGAGGCTTTAATTCAATATGGAGGTCAATCATGTCAGATAAAAAGTATAGCGTAAGGGCCGAATGCCCCCATTGTGCCTGTGGCACCATAAGTCACTTGAGCCCGGAAACGCTGCGTGAAAAGTTTATAGGGGATGAGGATGAGATAGATATCCTCTGCCCTCTCTGCGGCACCAAACATAAGGGCAAACTGGAAAAGAGTGAGTAATCATAAAAAGGGAGATGGATGAATGGGAAAGGCAGTGATTGTGTATGGTACAAGGGGAGGAGGCACCAAAAGGATCGCCGAGGCCATTGCCGAAGGTATCCGGATTGAGGGCGGCGAGGCAGAGGTGATCAACGTGACCGGAGTAAAGAAGGAGGGCGATCTCCAGGGATACGACGGTTATCTGTTCGGATCTCCCACCTATCACGGCCAGATGATGCAGCCGATGAAGACCATGCTCTTCCTGGCTGAGAAGGCGGGTCTGGAAGGTAAGGCGGGGGGCTCATTCGGGGCCTTCGGTTGGAGCGGGGAGGCCCCGGGACGTATCTTTGATACCATGAAACATATCCTCAAGATGGATATGGGCAGCGGGCCGCTCAGGCTCAAATCCATTGCCCTGGGCGGTGGGACCGCCATGGCCCAGGCCTATGGCCGTGAAATGGCCAGGAAGCTGAAGGCTTCCTGAAAACCTTTACCTACGAAAGGAGGCCAATCATGACGACACCACAGCATTGCCCCGGATGGGAGCAGTTCAAGGACCTGAAGGTCTTCAAGTGCAAATGCCCCAACTGCGGGAAAGAGAAAGAGATTTTTTCAGACGAGTTTAATAAGGCACACACCTGTTCCGGGTGTGGTAAAGAGATCGATTTTACCCAGTGTACCCTGGATGCTGGAAGTTAGGAGGAAAAAATTATGGATAAGTATGTGTGTTCGGTATGCGGTTATGTCTATGACCCCGCGGATGGAGACCCTGATAACGGCGTAGAGCCGGGTACCTCTTTCGAGGATCTCCCGGACGACTGGACCTGTCCGGTCTGCGGGGCCGAGAAGGGGCTTTTTGAAAAAGAGGAGTAAGAAGTTTCAGCCGGAATCCCCGACAGAAGGTCTTAAGCCGGGGAGTACAAGGGAGGGCGTAAGGATGAACAGCAGGAGAGATTTTCTGAAAACGTCTGTTTTCCTGGCCATGGGAACCGTTGCCGCCGGGGCGGAAACGGCCTTTGGTTCGGAGGGAGGTTCTCCCACCGGTGTCGTGTACACGAAGGAAAACCCCGGCAGGTGGGCCAAAAAGGTGGGGTCGCATGCCCCTGAGATCAGGGTCGATGGGAACAAAGTCATGCTCACCACCAAACACCCCATGTCTGAGAAGCACTATATCGTCCGCCACACCCTGGTATCGGCAGATGGCAAGGTTATCGGATCGAAGACCTTCTACCCCTCTGATAAAGAGGCGGTTTCCATCTATGAACTTTCCCCCGACCATGGAAACAGGTTTTACGCCACCAGCTTTTGTAATCGCCATGATTTCTGGGTAACTAAATTCAGGGCTAAATAGCGCTCGACCGAAAATCCTGTTTTTTCGGTCTCCCGCCTGGCGGGATTGCCTGAACAGGGGTTTTCGTTCAGGCACTGAATTAAGGAGGTCGTTTCATGAAGGAACTCAAGATAGGTTGCGGCAAACCGACCGGATCAAAGGTCGGGGAACCGGGAAGAGAAGAAACAGCAGGGGTAGAAGCTGAAAACAAGAAGGAGGCAGCAATGAGTGTGGCTAAGGTTGGGGCCAAGGCCCCTGATTTTGAGGCGCCGGCGTATCAAGCCGGCGGTTTTGGCCAGGTCAAGCTTTCAGATTATTTGGGCAAATGGGTGGTCCTCTGCTTCTATCCCGGCGATTTTACCTTTGTCTGAGCAACGGAGCTGGGGGCAGTTGCCGCCAGGTACAGAGATATCCAGGAGTTAGGAGTGGAGATGCTGTCTATCAGCGTTGACAGTCATTTTGTGCACAAGATGTGGCAGGATAACGAGCTTTCAAGGATGGTGGAGGGCGGGGTTCCGTTCCCAATGGTTTCAGATGCCGGAGGTAAGATAGGTTCTGTTTATGGTGTGTATAACGAAGACGCAGGCGTTGAAATGCGGGGTCGGTTTATCATAGATCCCGACGGCGTTATTCAGGCCATAGAGATACTGAGCCCCCCGGTGGGCCGGAATGTGAGCGAACTGATCCGCCAGATCAAGGCGTTTCAGCATGTGCGTGCTACAAACGGTGACGAGGCCACTCCATCGGGATGGCAGCCCGGGAAACCCACGCTCAAGCCGGGGCCCGACCTTGTGGGACATGTCTGGGAGGTCTGGAAGGTGGACGAGGCCTTTTGACCCGGGGGGTTGAGGAGACGTTACGTATCTTCGTAATTAATCCGGGACCAAAAGCCTTTTCACCAAGGCCTCACAGGGGGTTTTTGGGGAGTTACGATGTGACCAAGCAAAAGGGAGAAAATCATGGGTTTTGACACGTTTGAAGAGATCATTAGTTTTGCCATTGACAGGGAAAAGGAGGCCGTGGCCTTTTATGAGGAGGCGAGCAAACTTGAGCCGTACTCGTGGGCCAGGGAGACCTTTGAGGGTTTTGCAAGGGAGGAGGAGAAACATGTGGCCCTTTTGGAGGGGTTCCTCAAGGGTGAAAGGGTGGTCTCCGACTATAAGTTTGAATGGATTACCGACATAAAACGGAGCGATTACCTCGTTGACATGACCTGGGAAAAGGGGATGTCTTATCCTGACGCCCTGAGACTTGCCATGAAGCGGGAAGAAAAGGCCCTGGCCTTTTATAACGAGCTTCAGGACAACACGGACCGGAAAGATCAGAAAGAGGTATTTAAGATGCTGGCCCAGGAAGAGGCCAAGCATAAGCTGGCCCTTGAGACCTTGTACGATGACTATATGGCGGAGCAGGGAGACTGATCTCCTTTTACAGGCCCCGGATCGGCTGTGTGGTGACAGAACGGGAGGACGGGAATGCAAGGGAAAGTACAGGTGTATACGCTCAGTACCTGCGGCCACTGCAAGGCCACCAAGAGAATGCTGGACGAGTGTAAAGTAGAGTACGAATTTGAAGACGTGGACATACTCCAGGGAGAGGAGAGGGCAGCCATCCTTGAAGAGATCAGGAAATGGAATCCCGACTGCTCTTTTCCCACAATCATCATTGGAGACAGGGTCATAGTGGGATATAAGGAACAGGAGTTAAGGGAGGCCCTTGGATTATGAGCAAGGCGGAAGAGCTGTACGAGAGGTTAAAGAAGGTTCAGGAACCCAAAGGATACTTTTTCAACAGGGACAAAGAGATGGTGATTGAACTCCTTGAGGCCCTCATTGTGAACAGAGACCGCTACGGCTATATGTCCTGCCCGTGCAGACTGGCCTCGGGAGGTAGAAAAAAGGATCGGGATATACTCTGCCCATGTGTTTACAGGGAAGAGGATGTGAAGGAGTACGGGAGCTGTTACTGCAACCTCTACGTCTCAGTGGAGTGGAACCAGGACAAGGTCCCCCATAACTATGTGCCGGAGAGAAGGCCTCCGGAAAAGTCCATACCCTGAGATGTGGCGTGAGAAAAGACGCGAAGGGGAGAGATGGGGCCGGGCAATCGGATCTGTCTTGTGCCTTCTCCTGGTTCTCGCCGCCCTTTTATCCGGAGGTCATGTGAGCGCTGCCGACGCTAAAACCTGAAAGGCCTCAAATCACCTCATAAACGAGAAGAGCCCATACCTTCTTCAACACGCCGCAAACCCCGTGAATGGCTGCCAGCATTCCAATTGTGAGCGAAGCGAACTAAGTTTGAAAAGGAAGAGATAGTTATGATTGTCCTTGGATTACAGGGCAGCCCTCGGATCAAGGGTAATACCGCCATGCTGCTGGACGCCTTTCTCAGGGAGGCGGAGAGAGCGGGGGCCAGAACCGTGAGCCTGGACGTGGCCAGGAAAAAGATCTCACCCTGTCTTGAGTGCGGGACCTGCGAAAAAAAGGGCTTCTGCCCCATTGACGATGATATGCAGGAGGTCTATCCATTACTCCGCCATGCAGACATTATCGTGGCGGCAACACCGGTATTCTTCTACGGGGTTACGGCCCAGCTCAAGGCCCTTATAGATCGGACACAGGCCCTCTGGTCCAGGAGGTACGTGTTGGGGCTCAGGGATCCGGGCAGGAAGTGGCGGCAGGGCGTCTCCCTGGCCGTGGGTGCCACAAAGGGCAAGAACCTCTTTGAGGGGATTGATCTCACCATGAAGTACTTCTTTGACGCGGTTGGCGCTAACTTTGCTGGGAGCGTGGGTTATAAGCAGATCGAAGGACCTGGAGATATAGCAAGGCATCCCACGGCCCTTGAGGATGCCGAAGAAAAGGCCAGGGCCCTTGTCGCGCCTCTCATGAACAGGAGGAAGGTGCTCTTTGTCTGCACTGAAAATGCCTGCCGCAGCCAGATGGCCGGGGCCTTTGCCCAGGCTGCTGCCGGGGACCGGTTGACGGCCCTCAGTGCCGGGAGCAGGCCTGCCGGGGAGATAAACCCCCTCATGGTAGAGGTGATGGCCGAGAAGGGGTTCGATATGGCCTTTCGCAGTCCTATGAGCCTTGAGGCAGTGGCGGCAGAGCACACACCGGACC
>DREN01000002.1 GCA_011051075.1 Deltaproteobacteria bacterium
ATCGGCGATCTGAAAGGAGACAAAAGCCGAGTAGGCGCTACTGTAACCGGCTCCCACGCTGAACTCCCATTTGCCTGAAGACTCGTCCCCCTCCCTGTCCAGTTTGAAACCGTACTCAAGGCGAAGGGGTCCTATGGGCGAGTACCATCTGATACCGGCACCCACAGACTTCTTCAGGCTGGAAGGGTTCCAATCGGCCGAATCGTCAAAGGCGTTACCGGCATCAAAAAACACAAGACCGACTACTCCCTGTTCCTTGAACAGGGGAAAACGGTACTCCACATTAAAACACATCATTTTGGTACCGCCTATGAGGTATCCGTTTTCGTCACGTGGGGAGATGGTCTGATAATCATAACCACGGACAGTGTTGATACCGCCCAGGAAGAATTTCTGGAACACGGAGAGTTGACCGTTATCCTTGATATAGCCGACCCTGCCCTGGACCATGAAGACCGTGTCCCAGAATATGGGGAAAAACCAGGCGGTCTTGGCCCGGTACTTGTTGAACTTCTCATCACCGCCCAGCCCGGCGTACTGAAAGGATATCTCGTTTATTGAACCCCTGCTGGTATTCCAGAGCTTGTCCCTGCTGTCTCTTTTTAATCTGATGGTGGCACTGCTGGTCACATTCCTGCCTCTCATGTCGTACAAGGGGCCTTCGGTGGCTACCACATCATAAATACGTGAATTGTCAAAGTCATACCTTCCCGAGATCCTGGTGTAGCGATCGATGATGTCCATCGGATATCCCAGGGTTATGGCGGCACCGCTCGCGTCCCTGGAGTAGTCGATGTACTCCTGATCCCATGTGTAGAGATCGGCCCCGAACGAGACTCGCGTATCAAAGAGCCACGGTTCAAGAAATCTTATGTCGAACTCGGTGTTCTTTCCACCAATCCTGGCCGAGGCCATGAGTTTCTGCCCATAGCCCAGGAAATTCTCATCGGCGATCTGAAAGGAGACAAAAGCCGAGTAGGCGCTACTGTAACCGGCTCCCACGCTGAAGGTACGGGTTGCTTGCTCCTACACCTTCACGTTCAACCTCATCAGGTCGTCCTTGCTCCCCTTTTTCGTCTCTATCTGAACGTCCTCAAAAAAGCCGAGCCTGGCCAGATTGGCGCTGCTCTGTTTCAATTTCTTTCCGCTGAAATACTCCCCCTCGATGACCTGCAGTTCCCGTCTTATGACCTTGTCCCTTGTTACCGTGTTTCCTGAGATGGTGATCCTTTCAAAACGGACCTTGGGGCCCTTGGATATATGATAGGTGATATCGGCAAGATGTTCCTGGTCATCCTCCTTTACCACGGGCCTCACTTCAGAATAGGCGTAGCCCTTATCAGAGTAGATGTCTCTCAGGGCAAGGATATCCCTTCGCACCACCTGACGGTTAAAGACCTTTTCCTGGTTGATATGGACCTTTTTGAGGAGTTCTTCCGCAGGCTCTATGAGGGCCCCCTCCACCTTCACCTCTCCCACACCGTACTGTTCCCCCTCAACAACGTCGATGGTTACCACGAGGCCTTTCAGCTTGTCATCGTAGGTGACCTTGGGTTCCCCCAGTTTGGCCTTGATAAACCCATGGTTGTGGTAGAACGCGCTTATCTTGTGGACGTCGAACTCAAGCTTCCTTCTGTCCAGGATTCCGGCCTTGGTAATCCACGCGAAAATCCACCACTCGCTCGTCTCCATAATGTCTTTGAGCTCATCATCGTCGAAGTGCTTATTCCCCACAAACTGGATCTTTTCAATGTAAACCTTGTCATGCTCATCGATCTTGTATTTCAGCATCACCTCGTTGTTGGGAAGAGGCTCTGTCTCTTCTTTGATTTCCGCATTGTAGTAGCCCTTTTCCCGGTACAGCTCCTTGAGCCTGTTGATACTCTGTCTTACCTCATTATTGTCCAGGATGGAATAGAGATGTATGCCCAGCTCCTTCTGCAGATCCTCGTCATCAATCTCGTCATTTCCCTCAAATACGATCTTGCCCACCGAGGGTTTTTCGCTCACGTGAAAGATGATAATCTTTCCTCCTGGCCCATCCTCGGTCTCTGTCTTTACGTCCTGGAAAAAGCCCATCTTGTAGATATCTCTCAGGTCTTTATCCAGCTTATCGTAGTCGAGTCTGTCCCCTGCCCTGGTTCTTATGACCGCGAGGATGGCCGCCGCCTCCACCCGGCGATTCCCCTCAACACGCACCGAATCCACATTGGGTACCCCCATGATACGGTCCGATACATTAACGGCAAGCCGCTTCATGGTGTCGGTGAGAGCGTCTATGTCTTCAGAAACCATGAATATAAAGATGGGAGACCTCTTCCGGGCCACGTCTATTACCTTCAGGTCTATGCTCCCTTTGTTTCCGACCTGAGTAAGGCTCCCGACGATTACCCAGTGGGCGTTCAGATCCCTTCCCAGGGAACGTAGGTCCGCCGTTTCCACGGATGGGGCCAGGGCCACGGGATACCTGTTTATCTTTTCAGGGCTTATCACCCTGAAACCCTGCTGCTCCAGGCGTGATGAAAGCATCTCCTGGAGCCCCAACCGGAGATGGTCAAGGGCCTCTTGGGCGTTGATCTTGAAGGGCAGAACCGCCACAGCCCCCGGTTTTTCGGCGGCGGGCACCTCCCTGTTGAAACCGGCACACAGGATAAGGAGAAGAAGGCCCTGGAGCACCAACCTGCCGGCCCTTTGGCCTGTTGTGCAACGGCTTCCCGGGCGGGCGCCCCACCCATTGCACGTTCCGATCCTCGCCCGGCCTGTTGCTCTAACGTATTCGACCATCGATCAGTTCCATCCTTTTTGACATCCTTTCCGCCAGTCTCTGGTTGTGGGTGGCAATGACCATGGCAACCCCTTCCTCCCGGTTAAGTTGAAGGAGCAGATCGGCGATTTCCCGGCCGGTAAACCAGTCAAGGTTTCCAGTGGGTTCATCTCCCAGGATCAGCCTTGGATTCATTATCAGGGCCCTTGCTATTGCCACGCGCTGCTGTTCCCCCCCTGAAAGCTCACCCGCGCGGTGCATCATACGCCTTTCGAGCCCCACCTTTAACAGGACCTTCCTTGCCATTCCCGCGGCCTTTTTCCTGGAATACCTGGCTATGAGGGCGGGCATCATGGTATTTTCCAGGGCGTTCAATTCGGGGAGCAGGTGGTGAAACTGAAACACAAACCCGATCTCCCTGTTTCTGAGCCTGGCGAGCCGCCCCTCGTCCATCCTGTACATATCCAGATTCCGGAATTTGACGACCCCTTCTGAGGGAGGTTCCAGGCTTCCCATAATATTCAGGAGTGTGGATTTTCCCACCCCCGAGGCCCCCATAACAGACAGGCTGTCACCGGGATTAATTGTCAGGCTTATACCCCTGAGCACCTCTATGATCTCACCATGATGGAGAAAGGACTTGAACACGTTCTCCAGCATCAACATGGGGATCCCGGGCTCCACACTGGCCTTTTCCCTATTCATACCTCAGGGACTCCACCGGATTCAACCTGGAGGCGTACCAGGAAGGGTAAAGGGTAGCGATAAACGATATGACCACGGCCGCACCGGCCACGAACCATACGTCAGCGGCCTCCACCTGAACGGGAAGGGTTGATATGTAGTACACATCCGCGGGCAGGTCGATAAATCTGTACTTTGCAAGAAGATGACACAGGCCCAGACCCGAGGCAAGGCCGGCCAGTGTGCCCACTATACCCACAAGGAGTCCCTGAAACATGAAAATCGTCATGATACTCCTGGCAGAGGCCCCCATTGCCCTCAGGATCGCCACATCCCTCGTTTTTTCCATGACCACCATGACCAGTGTGCTTATGATATTGAGGGCGCCCACCAGGACTATCATGGCCAGTATCACGAACATGGTAAATTTTTCAAGCCTGAGTGCGGCAAAGAGGCTCCTGTTCATGACCTTCCAGTCCTTGGTCCAGTACGGATAACCTAAGAACTCCTGAACCCTCTTTGATATCAGGTCCGATTTATCAACATCTTTAACCCTGACCTCCAGGCCCGTTACCCTGTCCCCCAGGGCCAGAAAATCCTGGGCCTCCCTCAGGGAGATATAGATCATTGAGGCATCGTACTCATACATGCCTGAGTCAAAGGTGCCCCTCACCTTGAACTTCCGCGTGTTAGGGGCCCTCCCCAGGGGGGTCAACCTCCCCTCCGGGGAGATCACGGTAATCACACTTCCCGGATAGGCTCCCAACTGCTTGGCAAGCTCGGCCCCCACGATAACGGGCGGAAATCCGTCTGTGCTGCCCTTCAGAGAGGCTATGGACCCATCCTTGATCATGGTCTTGAAGCTGACCACATCTTCCGCGCTTTCAGGATCAACCCCCCTCAGCACCGCGCCTGACACATTTCCCTGGCTGTTCACCATTACCTGCGTGTAGATGAACGGGGTTGCGGCAACCACACCCTCAACCTCTTCGACCCTTTCCTTCACCTTTGGATAGTCCTTGAACGGACCCGTAAGGCTCAGGACCAGGAGATGGGAGTTCACCCCCAATATCTTGGACATGAGATCGGCCCTGAACCCGTTCATCACCGACAGGACCACCACCAACGCCATGACCCCCACCATAACTCCCAGGACCGATATTATGGTGATAACGGATATGAAGCGCTGTTTCCGCTTGGCCTTCAGATATTTCATGCCAAGGAAGAGTTCGAACATGCTGTCTCCCATTGAGGAATTGCCGAGGCAATCACACATTGAAGGTGCCTTATTGATTTCACTCCCTCAACCCCTCAATTCCTCAATCCTACTCCTTCTTTCTCATCTGGGGAAACAGGATCACATCCCTTATGGACGGTGAGTCGGTCAGGAGCATAACGACCCTGTCGATACCTATCCCCTCCCCCGCCGTCGGGGGCATGGCGTGCTCCAGGGCGGTTATATAATCTTTGTCCATGAACTGGGCCTCTTTGTCTCCCGCATCCCTCAGGGCCACCTGTCGCTGGAATCTCTCCCTCTGATCCTCGGGATCGTTCAGCTCGTTAAAGGCGTTTGCTATCTCACGTCCACCGATGAACAGCTCGAAACGGTCAACCATGTCCGGGTCTTGCTCATTCCTCCTTGAAAGGGGGGAGACCTCCGTTGGATAGCCGGTCACAAAGGTCGGGTTGATGAGGAGGGGCTCAACAAGGTGGTCAAAGAGCTTTGTAAGGATCTGGCCGAGGCCGTCCTTCTGAGAGAGCCCGATTTCATACTCATGGGCCAGGGCCGCGGCCCTGTCCCTGGACTGCAGGATCTCGTCCTTCACACCCCCTATCTCCCTGAGCGCGTCAAGGAGGGAAATCCTTGTCCAGGGCGGTGTGAAATCGATGGACCTTCCCTGGTACTCGATCTGCCTGCCACCGAAATTCTTCTCAAGAAGACGGTCGAAGAGTTCCTCGGTAAGCCCCATGAGATCTTCATAGGTGGCATAGGCCATGTAGAACTCCAGCATGGTAAACTCCGGGTTATGTTTTATGGAGATCCCCTCGTTCCTGAAATTCCTGTTTATCTCGAATACCCTCTCCAGCCCCCCCACCACCAGCCTTTTCAGGTAAAGCTCCGGGGCCACTCTCAGGTACAGGTCCATGGCAAGGGTATTGTGGTAGGTCTTGAAGGGTCTTGCCGTTGCACCCCCAGGGATGGGCTGCATCATGGGGGTCTCCACCTCAAGAAAGTCCCTTTCAATAAAAAACTCCCTTACGTCCTGGATAATACGACTCCTGAGCACAAAGACCTCTTTCACGGAATCGTTCATTATCAGGTCA
>DREN01000333.1 GCA_011051075.1 Deltaproteobacteria bacterium
CCTTATCTTCTTCTTTGAGGATTTCGAAGTCTCCTTCGGGAAGTTCTATGCCTATTAACTGCTTTATCTTGTCGGTTTCTGGTTGGCTATCTTTTTTCTTTAATCCGTCTTGCCAGAGGGAATGGTAAAGTCCTCTGGGGCCATGCCAGGTGCAACGTTGGCTTCCAGCGACATCAGCTAAGAAATCGTCAAGCCCTGGCTCTCCGTCATAAATAAAGGGGATACTATAGGGTTCAGCTTCTTTAATACGTTCTTTGATATTACGCTCTATTTCCGGCCAGGTGGTATTGGTAAAGGAACCGAGGGGCTCGACTCGGCCTGCTTTGGTAATCCCGATAACGGCTCTGAGCTCTCCTTTACGACCTTCTTGCTGTTTGACCCCTGTGCCATCGGCCATTATGGCTGATAAGTCTTCTACGGATACAGGCCCTTGAAAAGTATCGTCAATATCACTGCCAATAACTATATTATGGATACCGCCTAACGATATGTCGATGGACCTTCCATCAATTAGCCTTCTATAATTGGTATCAATGACTGATTCGATCACCTCATGCTCAAAATTAGTTTCCCTACGGGCATAACGGCCTACTTTCAAGGCGCTTAATAGAGGGGAATAAAATGCACCACAATTGCAGCATTCTGCCCTTCTTAGAGGTAAATCTAATTTGCCAAATACCGTGGAAATTCGTCGGGGATTACTACGGTAACCCCTTTTACGTATTTTACGACCACGACAAAATCGGTCTTCAGGACTACCCTTCCTGACATGCCGCCCCAGTCCTTTTCTCGCTTTGCTGGGGTAAATCTTTGTCTGGCTTAAACGCTCTGAAATGAGATCATCATAACCCCTCAGAATTTGCTCCAATATCTTGAGCATCAGAGGGTCTCTAAGTTCTTTTAACTCATAGACGATTTCGTTAAGATTCGCTTTACCTGTTGCAAGATTAAACCGAAGTGTTATATGTATTTCTTGTTCCATCACGGTCTCTTTCTCCTGGTTTTTGTTGGTGAACTCTAACCATAGAAAGAGATCGTGTTTTAATCAAGTTTGAAACCATGTACACACTTTTGAACGTTACCAATTGCTGAAGTCTAACCGCACAGCTCGAAAAATTTCACCTTGCATATTTGTTGCCAAGATGATAGAATAAAAAATGTTTTTGTCTCGCGGATAAACCTTGATACCATCTGATGATGGTCGCTTGTCCGGACTGAGCCCTGTCCCTGTTGTGAGATCGGGGAATCAAGGATCGCGAATTAACCCACCCTCTGAAATCTTACGAAGCCGTCTGGTATGGAACAGGTCCTCCTTTTGAACTTAACCTACGAACCGTTGAGGATCATCAACTGGAAGAAGGCCGTAACCCTCCTCATGCTGGGCAAGGTGGAGGTGCTTGAAGAGTACGGGAGGGATATACGTTCGGTGAGCTTCACCATCAAACTCCCCTCTGTTGTCCGTCTGCTCATGATGGTGAAAAGGCCCAAGACCCAGATCAGGTTCTCAAGGCAGAACATCTATGCCAGGGACAAATATAGTTGCCAGTACTGCGGCCGCAAGTTCCCGGTGGAGGACCTGAGCTACGATCACGTAATTCCCAAATCACGGGGAGGGAAGACCCTCTGGACCAATATCGTCACCTGCTGCATGGGGTGTAACAGAAAAAAGGGGGGCCGCACCCCCAGGGAGGCCGGGATGAAACTTATCCGAAGGCCCGCCAAACCCCAATGGCTCCCAGCCCTGAGGATTACCATCGGCTTCAACCAGGTCCCCACCTCGTGGAGGGATTACCTGTACTGGAACGTGGAACTGGTTGAATAGAAACGGCCGGTTCACCTGTGTGTGCCAGGCCTCAGCCTACGGCCGCAGCGATCCTCCGGGCGGTTTCTTTTACCGCCTCCATATCCCCTTCCCTGATCTCCCAGGTAGCCACGGGAAGCTCAGGATCACCCTCCATCCTGGGGACCAGGTGAAGGTGGTAGTGGAGGACCACCTGGTTGGCGCCCGGGCCGTTTAGCTGGACGCAGGCCACACCGGTCGGCTTCAACACCTCCCTGATGGCCCTGATGATCTTTATCGATGCCAGGTGAACCGCGGAGAGATCGTCTTCAGGGATCTCCCACAGGTCCCGGGAGTGTCTCTTGGGGATAATCAGGGTGTGGCCGGTGGAGATGGGGTTTATGTCTGCAAAGGCAAATACCTTTTCATCTTCATACACCCTGAAGCTGGGGATATCTCCCCTGACGATCTTGCAGAATATACAATCTTCCATGCCGGATTCCTCCTTTCAGCGAAGCCTTCTGATAGATGCCCGTCCCCTCCCCTTTTCCGGCGAGGGCTGATGGCGCGCCTGCCGCTGACGCGCCCTCTCCCGATCCTGTCCAGGATCATCCTGTATGCGCCCCTATTATACCCTCTATCAGGGATCTCTTCTCCCCGGGAATCCCCGATCTCCTGATGTTCATGGCCCTCATCACGTCGTAGGTGCCGTCCTCAAAGAGCACAGGGACCTGGGTGGTGTAGTCTGGATTATGACAGCACCCGGGGGCAAAGTAATGGCCGGGCCTTCTTCCCTCCTTCAGACGCTTTCTGATCTGTGCAAAGACCTCCGGAGAAATTACCATTCCGGCCTGACCAGTAAAGGTGGCAACCGTTTCGCCCGCCTCAAACAGCGCCTTTTTTCTTTCCATTGGTCCTCCTTTGGGCCTACGGGGGTCAAATACCACAGGGTAGAATATTATCCCCCCTGCCTTGCCATGTCGAGGATTTTTTCGCTGCGTCTCAAATCCCTCACCAGATCCCTCAAGGGTGAGAGCGGATCATCTTCAATCAGGTGGAGCAGGTCGTCGAGGGTCTCAAGGGCCGTGGGGATGTACGCCTCGAAATGGGCCTTGTTCATGACCACGGTGAGAAAGGAAAAGGCCCCGAGAATCTGAAGGTTCCGCTGGATCGCCAGATAGGGAAAACAGCGCTCAAAGGGCCCTGCCCATGCAGGGTCATGCTCCCTGATAAGATCCAGGTATTGCCGGTATACGTGAACCCTCTGGGCCCTGCTGAGGGACGGATACGGATCGATTACCAGGGAGGCCAGATCGTAGCCCAGCGGCCCCAGGCGTCCCCCCTGCCAGTCGATTATCCCAACCCTGTCCCCGGAGAGCATGATATTTCTTGACTGAAAATCACGGTGGAGGAAAAAGGCGCTATCCGCCATGGAGGCCCCTTCCGCCAGGCGGGAAAACGCCCCCTCAAGACCCGACCAGGCCCCTTTAAGACCCAGGTATCGGCCTAAAAACGCGTCTCTGAAGTAGTGGGCCTCCTGTTTCAGCATAACTGTGCGGTCGTATCTCTCTGTCTGGCAGCACCATTTCGGATCAAAACCGGCTGCCCCCCTGATCTGCATCCTGAAGAGATGATCGACGACCCTTTCGTAAACCGGCAGGGGATCCTTACCCGAAGACACGAACTCCTGAAGGCTCACGCGTCCCATATCCTCCATGATGAACCAGCCCCCTTCAAGATCAAAGTGAAAGATACGGGGAAGGGGCGCCCCCCTCTGGCGAAGGTGTCTTCCGATCATGAGATAGGCGTGGTTCTCCCGCCTGATGGCCGCATCATAGGGGGGGTTGCACATGGCGATAAGGGAAAACCCCGACCCCTGGACGGTAATCCTCCAGAAAATCCGTCTCGATCCGTCGCCCTTAAGCCGGTCAAAGCCCAGGTCTTCGGCGGTCTCCCCCCTCTGTCTCAGGACTTCCAAAATTCCCTTTTTAAGGCCGGCGTTCACAGGATTTCCCCCACAAGGCCCTTTCTGACCTCTCTGTGTGACATGACGATGCTGTCAACGACCTTCACCCCCTTTTTGACCCTTACCCCGTCCCAGAGAATCGATCTCTGAATCTCCACACCCTGTTCCAGGATCGTCTCCCTGCCCATGACCGCCCAGTCTCCGAATCTGACAGACCCATCTATCCGGCAGCCTGGACCTCGCATGGTCTGACTGCCCCCCAGGGCCTCCCTGTTGGCCGAGACATAACTCTCTACGGTCCCCACGTCCCGCCAGTAATGCCCCCCTGACACGTATGCCCTGATGGGCCTGCCTCGGTTGATGAGTTTCCGGTAGCAGTCGATAATAGTTGAAAACCGACCCTCGGGGATATGGGTTAGGACCTCCGGATCCACGATATGGATACCGGTAAAGGCGAGCCTGCCGGGACGGGCCTTGGCCCCGATCTCCATGATGTCCAGGTGTTCGTTTATGAGGATCTGGTTGAAGGGAGGGCAATCATGGAGGATGAGGGTGGCCAGGTTCCCCCCCCTCTCATGGGCCTCAAGGGCCCTCCCCAGGTCCATATCGGTCAGGATGTCCCCATTCATGACCACAAACGGCCCATCATCCCAGAACCCTCTTGTATTTCCTATGCCCCCGCCCGTGCCCAGGATCTCCGGTTCCACCTTCACGCCGATCTTCACCCCGAAAGATCGGCCCGTACACAGGTGGGCCACAATCTGCTCGTGATGGTGGTGGGCGTTTACCATCAGTTCGTTTATGCCGTGCCCCTTCAGGTAGCCTATGACCCTGTCGATCATGGGCCTGTTTCCCACGGGTATGAGGGCCTTGGGCCTTTCAAGGGTCAGGGGCCGGAGCCTGGTACCGAGGCCGGCCGCGAGGATCATCGCTTTCATGGCTTGACTTTTCCTCTCCAATCTTCTCTATTCTGATTATATACCATACCCAATCATGTCAACACCTATTCCAGGGAAAGGTCAAAGTCGACGCGAATGTCCTGATATAACGCAAGTTGAAGAGAAGGTAATCTCACGCAAAGGCGCGAAGTCGCTAAGCTTTCCCTTTTTTCTTTGCGTGCTTTGCGGCTTTGCGCTAAAATTTTAGAAGGCCCCTACACCAACATGATTTCAACCTGTTATCAGCAAGCATGACGGTGCCCTGACACCTATTCCGGAGCGGAGAAGAAGGTCAGATGCAGTCCACCCTTGAACTTTCAGAGCTCCACCAGATGATCGGCAGGCTCTTCATGGCCGGTATGCCGGGGCCTCAATTGGACAGGGCCACAAAGGCCCTTGTCAGGGACCATTGCCTTGGCGGCGTGATCCTGTTCGCCAGGAACATTGAAGATCCCGTGCAACTGGCAGGCCTCTGCCATGACCTGCAGGAGACCGCCATGGGGGAGCACGGCATACCTCTCTTCCTCGCCGTGGATCAGGAGGGGGGACGGGTTGCCCGGCTGAAGGCCCCCTTCACCCTGTTCCCGGGCAACAGGGCCATGGGAAACGATCCCGAGCCGGTGGAGAGGGCCAGGGAGTTTGGCTCTGTCACCGCAAGGGAGATGCGCCTGGTTGGCCTGAACATGGATATGGCGCCGGTGGTGGATGTGTTGAGGGGCGATCCTGAGCGCCATCTGGAGGGGAGGATGTTCAGCCATGACCCTGAAAAGGTGGCCCTCCTGGGACGGATAGTGACCAGAGGCCTTCAGCAGGGGGGTGTCATGGCCGTGGCCAAGCACTTTCCCGGTCTGGGCAGGGCCACCCTGGATCCTCATCATCACCTGCCCTTCATCAAGGCGGACGTTGAAGAGATAGTGGGAACCAACCTGCCCCCCTTCAGGGCCGTTATAGAGGAGGGCGTCTCGGGGATCATGACCTCCCATGCCGTTTACCCGGCCCTTGACCCCCAATCCCCGGGCACCCTTTCCAGGAAGGTCATCACCGGGCTCCTGAGGAAAAACCTCGAGTTTGAAGGGCTCATAATC
>DREN01000066.1 GCA_011051075.1 Deltaproteobacteria bacterium
ATGTGAACCCCAAACCGCAAGTACCTGGTGTGGGAAAGGCGGACCCAGATCAGATCGTCCGCTTTCTCAGGAAGGCAAAAAGGGGAGAAGACCACCCTCACCATGCCCTGAAGGCCACCTTGGGCCGTATCAGGGAGATCACGGTAATACCGCCCCGTAAGGTGGTGACATCCAGGGCTGTGAAGGCCAACGGGGATGGGGAAAGGGAGATCAGGATTACGATACAGGCCCCCGCGCGGATCAAGATGGATCTCAGTGAAGTGGACCAGGACCTGTTCATGAACCTGGCCAAGGTCCTGGGAAACGATTACTTCAAATCCTTTGACCCCACCCGGTATATCCTCACCGACCCGCCCGTGGACAGGGAAACCTTTGTCTCCCTTGCCCGTGAATACCTCCCGACCGTTGAACACAACCCGGTCATACTCTTTCATCTCAGGCCGGGAGTCAGGTTTCACGACGGCCACATATTTGACGCCCGTGATGTCCGGTTCACCTACGAGGCCATCATGGACCCCAGGAACCTCTCACCGCGTACCTCAGACTATGAACCGGTAAAGAGGGTGGAAGTAGTAGACCCTCTGACCGTGCGCATTGTCTATAAAAGGCTCTACTCCCCGGCCCTGGGCACCTGGGGAATGGGGATACTCCCTGAGCATCTCCTCAACCACGAGGCCCTGCGCAAGGAGGCGGAGCTTAAGGGCATGGATCCTGATGAGTTCTCCATGCGCCAGAGCGCCTTTGACCGCCACCCGGTAGGATGCGGGCCCTTTATGTTCAAGGAATGGAGATCCGATCAGTTCATAGCCCTTGAGCGTTTTGAGGATTACTGGAAAGGGCCTTCCAATTACCGCAGGTATGTGATGAGTATTATCCCTCACCTCCTTACCCAAGAGATGGAGTTCTACGCCGGGACCCTTGACTCCTACCAGGTACAGCCCCACCAGGTGGAACGTCTTAAAAAGGATCCAAGATTTCAGTACTTCTCAGGCACCTCCTTTGGATATACCTACATAGGGTATAATTTACGAAGGCCCCCCTTTGACGATCTGCGGGTGAGAAAGGCCCTGGGCATGGCCATAGACGTAAACAAGATAATCCACTACCTCCTCTACGATCAGGGGGAAAGGATCACCGGACCATTTCCCAAACAGACCGATTATTACGACCGCAAGGTAAGGCCCCTGCCCTACGATCCCAAAGGGGCCCTCGATCTGCTCAAAGAGGCGGGCTGGAGGCGCGGCAGGGAGGGGTGGCTTGAAAAGGATGGAAAGAGACTGGAGTTCACCCTGATCACCAACAGCGGGAACGACATCCGCAAGGCGATCCTTGCCATTGCCCAGGACGGCTGGAAACAGATAGGGGTAAACGTGCGCACCGACATGCTGGAATGGTCGGTATTCATCCAGGAGAGGGTCAATAAGCTGGACTTTGACGCCCTGATCCTGGGCTGGGTCATGGGTATAGATCCAGACCTTTACCAGATATGGCACTCCAGCCAGACCCACCCCTATCAACTCAACTTCGTGGGCTTCAAGAACAAAGAGGCCGATAATCTCATAATAAGAATCCGTCAGGAGTACGACCATAAGAAACAGGTGGAGTACTGCCACAGGCTACACAGAATAATCGCCCGTGAGCAGCCCTACACCTTTCTGTACGTGGGCAAATGGACAGCGGTCATGGACAGGAGAATAGTGATAAAGGACCTTGATGAGAAGGGGGTTGTGCAGTACAGGAAGATCAGGCCCACCAAGACCGGAGACTACACCTTCTACTTCAACAGGTGGGCAAAACTCCCGGAAATGCCCGATTTTTCATCTGAGAACTGGTAAGGAGGGCCTCAGTCATCAGCATTCGACCCAAGAATCTTGTGAGCAGATTTGGGAGATTGGTCCTTATTGAATCATCGATCGACAATCATCAATCGGCAATCCAGAGGATTTCCCCATGCTTTCATTTATTGGACGGAGCCTGATACAGAAGATCGTTACCCTGTTTTTTGTGTCGGTGGTCTCCTTTCTCATAATACATCTTGCGCCCGGAAAACCGAGCCAGGTGGATCCCATGAACCCCAAGTTCACGCCCGAAATGGTGGAGAGGTTCCAGAAGGAGTTTCACCTGGATAAACCCCTGTATATCCAGTATCTCTACTTCTACAGGGGTCTGTTCACGGGAAAAATCGTCTCCTGGAAGGATAACCGGTCTGTACTCGCGAAGATATGGGAACGGTTCCTTAACAGCCTCCCCCTCTTTATCGTTGGAACCCTTCTCACCTGGACCCTCTCCTTTCCGGTGGGGATCCGCTCGGCCATATACAGGGGCGGGATCTATGACAGAAGCGCCACCTTTATCTCATACCTCCTCATATCGATCCCCGGGTTTTTCTTCGCCTATATCCTGATCATCCTTGTGGTGACGACCCTCCACGTACCGGTTATAGGGATGGAAACCTTCGGATTGAGGGCCTCCTCCTGGGGGAATATGCTCATGGACCGGGTATGGCACCTCCTGATCCCCTCTGTGTTAGGCGCAACAGGCGGCATAGCGGTCCTGTCCAGGTACGTCAGGAGCCAGATGCTGGAGGTGGAGGGCCAGGATTACGTGAGGACGGCCAGGGCCAAGGGTCTTCCGCCCGAACAGGTCCATTACAAGCACGCGCTCCGAAACGCGCTGCTCCCCTTTGTGACCATGTTCGGCCTGATCCTGCCGGGGCTCATAGGCGGGTCGGTCATAATCGAATCGATCTTTTCCTGGCCCGGTATGGGGAGGATGGCCTACGAGGCGATCCTTGCCAGGGACTACCCCATCATACTGACCCTCAACTTCATTGCGGCGGTACTGGTACTGGTGGGGACCTTTATCTCTGATCTCCTCTATCTGGTGGTAGATCCGAGAATACGACTTTGAGATTGAGGAATGACAGTGAACTGAAAATCCGGAACTTTCTCGATGTGTCTCGATGTGTTACGGGTCCATCATCTTTGAACACCGAATCACGATCAGCGAATTAGGAACGTCGAAGGAATGTGAGGTTTTGATCCTCAGACACGACACAAATTGTAACATGAGGTTTTGTCCACTAATATCATGGATACCATGACCGACGCTCAGCACATACTGGAAGCCCCCTCCGCCCCCAGGCAGACGCGCCTCCAGCAGCTTTGGGGGCTGTTCCGTGAAAACAGGCTCGCCATCCTGGGCCTGATAATCTTCCTGTTTTTCCTCGTTTTCGCGGTCATAGGCGTAATCCTCACCTCTGGTCAGGAACCGGTCTTTAATCCTGCCATGATAAGGCTCCAGGAAAAGCTCCTCCCTCCCCTAACAAGACCGGATATCCATACCCTCCAGCCCGATGAAATACCCGCCCTGAGCGTCTATCTCTTCGGGACCGATGATCTGGGAAGGGATGTGTTCGCAAGGATGCTCCAGGGGGCCTGGGTCTCCCTGACAGTGGGATTTGTGGCAGTGGGCATATCGGTCCTGGTGGGCATATTCATGGGCGGCATTGCCGGATATTTCGGCCAGGCCATGATCCGTTTTGACCAGATCATGGTCTCCTGCATCATGCTTGGGGGGGCGGTCCTGCTTGCCCTGGGCGAGACCCGCACAGGCATCGGGATCCTTGTTGCCGGCCACGCCTATATCTTCTTCTCCATCTTTTCAAAGAGGCTCCTGTCAGGGCGCAACCTGCCGCGGTGGTTCATCCTGCTCCACAGGGGGGCCATATCGATCGATACCATCATCATGCGGACCGTTGATATCATGCTCTGCTTTCCCACCTTTTTCCTCATACTCACGGTGGTGGCCCTCCTTCCCGCGAGCATGTACAACATAATGATCGTCATCGGGCTTACCTCATGGATGGGGACTACCCGATTTGTGCGCGCGGAATTTCTCTCCCTGAGGGAGCAGGACTTCGTGACCGCGGCAAAGGCCCTGGGCGTGGGCAACCTGCGCATAATCTTCCGCCACATGATGCCCAACGCCATCGGTCCCGTCCTGGTATCGTCCACCATCGGCATTGCCACGGCCATACTCACCGAGGCTGGGCTGAGCTTCTTAGGATTCGGTGTTCCACCCCCCCATGCCACCTGGGGGAACATCCTGTCGGACGGAAAAAGATTTATCTTTGACGCCCCCTGGCTTACCTTTATACCCGGGATCGCCATACTCATTGTGGTCCTCTGCTTCAACCTGTTCGGGGAAGGCCTGAGAGACGCCCTCAACCCGAAGCTGAGGGAAAGAGGGTAAGAAGTGTCTAAAGTGAGCTAAGATGACTAAAGTGAGTCTTACGCGCGGGACCGGGCGGGCGTTGGTATGAGGGATTCCCATGGATAACAAGCAATTTGCCAAGGACCTGGAAAATAGGACAAGGAAATTCACCGTAAGAATCATTCGCATGTCTTCTGCACTTCCCAACACAGAAGAAGCAAGAGTAATTCGTTACCAGGTTTCCAAAGCAGGCACGTCGGTGGGAGCGAATTATCGTGAAGCCAACCGGGCGAGAAGCAAGGCGGACTTCCATAACAGGATCGATATCTGTGAAAGCGAAGCCAGCGAAACGCAGTATTGGCTGGAAATGATAGTGGAACTGGGCTGGTTGTCCTGGAGGCAGGTCAAGCCTCATTACGAGGAATGCAGTGAACTACTCGCAATTTTCACTTCCATTGGAGAGAAACGATGATGGACACTGAACACCAAAATCCTGCCCGGGTACCCTTAAACACTCTTACCCGCATTGGCGGCTATCATAACTTTAGACACTTTAGCCCACTTTAGGTCACTTTAGGCACTTAGGATGAAAAACCTCCTTTCAGTTCAGGACCTGAGGGTCCATTTCCGGGGCAGGGACAAGCTGGCCCGAGCCGTTGACGGGGTGAGCTTTGATATCCGGCAGGGAGAAACGGTCTGCCTTGTGGGAGAATCGGGCTGCGGAAAGACGGTCTCTGCCCTGACCATCCTTCGGCTGATCCCAACCCCCCCCGGTGAGATCGTTGCAGGCAGGGTCCTCTTCAAAGATGTGGATCTCCTGGATCTTGAGGAAACCCGCATGGAGAAAATCCGAGGAAACCAGATCGCCATGGTCTTTCAGGAGCCGCTCACATCCCTGAACCCCGTCTTCACCATCGGGGATCAGATCGGCGAGGCCATTACGACCCACGAACAGGTGGAACCTGGAGAGCTGCAACAGAGGTGCGTAACCCTCCTGAAAGACATCGGTATCCCATCTCCTGAGCAGCGTCTGAAGGACTATCCGCACCAGTTGAGCGGGGGACAGCGTCAACGTGTGATGATCGCCATGGCCCTGGCCTGCAACCCCGACCTGATCATAGCGGATGAGCCCACCACGGCCCTGGACGTGACGGTTCAGGCCCAGATCCTAAACCTTATAAAGGCTATCCAGCAGAGGGCGTCCATGTCGGTCCTCTACATCACCCATGACCTGGGAGTTGTGGCCAACATCGCCCATCGCGTGAACGTCATGTACGCTGGCGTAATTGTGGAGACGGGTGATACTGCACAGATTTTTCAGGATCCCCGCCACCCTTACACCCGGGGGCTCCTGGCCTCCCTTCCTGCCAGGTCCAGGCGGGGCCAAAGGCTCCACAGCATCCCGGGAACCGTGCCCGACCCGGCCTTTAAGCCCACAGGATGCCCCTTTCATCCCAGGTGCAGCTTTGCCGTAGAGACCTGCACGGCCACCTTTCCTGAGATGCAGGACCATGGGAACGGTCATTTCAGCCGCTGTCCGGTCCTCGGGA
>DREN01000188.1 GCA_011051075.1 Deltaproteobacteria bacterium
AAGGTTACAGCCGTCTTATGGGCGACGATGAGGTAGCCACCGTAAAGACCATAACCGAATATCGTGAGACATTGACGTCCCTTGTCAACCAGTACAATGGCCGTGTTGTAGATTCCCCGGGAGATAAGGTCCTGTCTGTGTTTGGCAGCGTTGTGGATGCGGTGCAGTGTGCTGTCGAGATCCAAAATATCCTCAAAGCCAAGAACGAAGACCTTCCGGAAAACCGCAGGATGGTTTTCAGGATCGGGGTGAACCTCGGCGATGTCATCCAGGAGCAAGACCGGATCTACGGTGACGGGGTCAACATAGCCGCCCGGATCGAGTCTCTGGCGGATGGGGGAGGTATCTGTATTTCCGGAACGGCGTATGACCAGACCGGGGACAAACTGGCGTTGGGGTACAGTTTTCTTGGGGAGCACTCAGTAAAGAATATCGCAAAACCAATAAGGGTTTATAAAGTCCCCATGGTTCCAAGGATGTAGGGGAAAAAAGAGCGGCTAAACCATGGAAGAAAACAGCTATTGCTGTCGCAGTTCTTTTGATCCTGGTAGGTGCAGCGGCGGCAATCTGGAATTTTTACCCACCCCCCGAGCCAACTCCAACAGAGGTTGCCTCCAAAAAGATATCATCCCCTGAGTCACCGGATAAGCAGCTACCCTTGCCCGATAAATCCTCCATTGCAGTCCTCCCTTTTGCCAACAACTTCAGCGGCGACCCAAAGGAGGACTATCTGAGTGACGGGATTTAGGCGTAAACCGGACAAACCACTCCATTAAATCCCACGGCCGGTTCGAGGATAGAGGGTATCAGGAGGATAAATCTCCTTGAATCCCTGCTAAACCCTGAGATATAGAAATTTGGTGCTTATATATTTCATGATTCAATGGACGAACCAGCCGTGCCAGGAAACAGGCGGATAGGGGGGCTCCGGTCTCAATTCAACTTTTCTATCTTCGCGGTCTTTGCGTCTTGAGTGAAGCGGGCGGTTACAGTTACCGTCCGGGATCAGGGCCCTCGACAGTGATGAGCCACTGCCCCAAAGATCTATTCAGGGCAGCCTGGGCGTTTTTCACGTCGAGTCGATACTTCTCAGGGATGAAGGAGAGATCAACCAGATAGACGCCATCCTTCCTGCCTAAGAAAGGGCAGTCATCCAACCGGGTTGTCTCCTGCTGTGAAAGGTAATGATACACTCGATTAAGGACGGCTTTACACCCCTTTATCTTGACTCCCTGCAGGGTGTAGTTGTTGGCAAAGAGGCGAAGCCCTGAAAAATAGCGATCTGAAAAGGAGGGCTCGGCAACAATCCCGTCGCGTTTCAGGAAGAAAAAGGGGGCGACCACGCTCACACGAATGGGAGCAGCCGAGTTTCTTGAGAACTCCTTTCCACGTTCCTTAATTGTCTTAGAAAGTCGTTCTTTTGATCCATCAAAACTATCAACCAGTTTGACCTCTTTCAGGCGGGGAAATCTGAGCAGGATGGTCTCTCGCGCGTTTTCAGATAAAAGAAAGAGGGATTGGCCGCCCTGAGAAAGATCCGCATCAAGGAGCTTCAGATCAAGTTCATCCGGGTGCTTGAGATAAAGGACGTAGAGGGATGCAGCAAGGGGCTGGCCGCCTCCTTTCGCTTTCAGGGCTTCGGCAACTGATCTGGCATGGGGGATTAGATCTGCCTGAATGGCATCTAATTCCTCCTGGTCCATGAAGGCTATGTCTGCGGCCTGTGTGATATGATCCACACCTACAACCTGGAGCACATGTCGCGCATAATCAAAGGGATCATGCTCACCCTTCCATTCCCCATATGTGAGGATCTGGAGTTCCTGCTTCAGGGCCTGAGGCAGTCGCTTCACTCCTTTTTCAGCCCGGAGGGTCTCTGTGGGAATGATCATGGTCTTGCAGCCCGCGTCACAGGCCGTTTCCAGCTTCAGATCAAGGCCACCCACGGTCATGATCCGTCCCTGGGTATCGATTTCGCCGGTCATGGCCACATCCCTCCGTATGGTCCGGTTGGAAAGGGCAGAGGCCAGGGCAAGGGCTATGGCCCCGCCTGCGGAAGGTCCATCCTTTTTGGTTGAGCTCCCCATGAAATGGAGGTGGACGGGTGCTCCTGCCCGGGTCAGCTCAATCCCCAGTGCATCTGCGCAGTGAAAGATGGCTGTGGTGGCGACCTTGCGGCTTTCGTCCATGATTTTCTCAATATTCCCGGTGGCATGTACCATACTCAGGTATCTTTCACCCCCTGCACCGTATTGCCCTTCAAACTGGATCGGAGTTGCCTGAATGGGAATGATCGATCCTATCCCCAGTTCTACATTTACCCCCAGGGCCAGCATCTCCCCCACACGGTTTTCCTCACTGATCTGTCTCGGGGGGGCAGGGGACTCTAAATATTGCTTTATGACCTCTCTCGTGACTCGGACCGATGGTTGGCCCCTGGCCAGGATCTCTTTTCGGAGGAGCCGCAGGAACAGGGTCCTGATGATTCGTTCCAGCTCCCTTACCCCGGGTTCATGGGTATATGTTTTGATCAGGTACCTGAGCAGGTCTTTTTCGTGGCCCGGATCAAAGGCGATAGCGTCTTTGCTGATTCTGTGGCGTTTTCGCACGCGCTCTATCAGATACTCCCTGCCGATGGCCACCTTTTCTTCTACGCTGTAACGGTCTAAGAAGACCACTTCGCACCGGTTGATCACGGGTGGGGGTACTGTTTCCAGGGTGTTCGCCGTAAGGATAAAATGGCAGTTGGAAAGGTCTATATCCACGGTGGTCATGGTGAATTTATCGTGAAAGAGATGGTTCTGTTCAGGGTCCAGGATCTCTAAAAGCGTTGAAATGGCAAAGGGCTCGGTCTTGTCCGCCTCATCCATGATAAAGATCCCGTTCATGATACCCATCTTTATAAGACCCTGGACGATTGCCCCCGGTTTTGAGCCCTCGTAGGTAAACCCATGACCCCTGAGGGCCGCCTCATCACGCATTCCTCCCAGAGAGACCTTATGGTAGGGGAGGCCCAGGTTCTCCGCGATTGAAATGGCCAGGGAGGTCTTCCCAACTCCAGGGGGCCCCACAAAAAGAAAGGCGCTTCCCGTTCGCCTCATCGGTTCGTCTGTATTGCTGAAGTGCCGGTAGCGCCAGATGAGGTTTGCAAAAAGATCGCAGACGATCTCCTTGGGGCGATTCAGACCATAATGGGTGCGGTTGAGGCCCTCTTCAAAATCTTTTGGACTAACCGCTATCTCCTGGATGTTGCCCCAGGGTATGGCAAGAAGGGTTTCAATCAGTTCCGTGTACTTGGGACCGCTGTGGCCCACGGCGCTTACCTTATTCTTGTCTATGACAGTTAGGGCCTGACGGGGAAAGTCCGGGTTATTTCGGGCCTCCTCAATACGGTCCTTGAGGCTTTTTGTGGGGGCTGGCAAGGCAGGCCGGGACGGAACGCTCTTTTTAGGGGGACGGGGCGCAAAAAGAAAAGGCGGGCCCTCAAAAGAGAGCCTCTCCAGGTTCTCCTTGAAGTAGGCAAAGAGTTCGCTGGGCTCCTTTTCTTCCATGATTGTTTCAGGGAGGCCCAGCTCGTGAAAAAGATAGACCAGCCCCCAGCGGTCCTTGAAGAGATCGAAGACCCTCTCGGCCTCTTTTTCATCCTGTTCGACGGTTAAGGCGAAGAGGTGAAGCACTTCCTGCAGGCAGGATGCACGCTGCATCAGGGAAAGGGAGACCTCACGACTCCTGCGGTAACATTCAACGATGATCCTCATCTTTAAATCGGTGTCGAACAGGGGAAAGGCGTCGTGAAGGAGCGCTGCCGGGATATCCACCAGGCTCAGTACCAGGGAGGTCAGGATGCGGGTGATAATGTATTCGTATGGACGTCCCTGTTCCTGTGATTCAAAAAGGGCCTGATACAGCTCACCCCTGAGGCCGTTCATCTCGTCGGCCAGGACGTTTCTGAGCATGGAGTAGTAGGTGGGATCTTCCCTGCGCCGGTCCATGGCAAAGGCCACGTCGGAACGGACCACCCCACGTTCCGACACCTCCGGATAGAGCATGTGCTCCACTTCATGGCGCAGGAGGAATTCGGCGAACGCCAGGACTTTCCCCTCTTCACGGCCATGCCCGCCAAGTCTGGATTGGGGATCACTGGGTATGACAAAGGCCAGATAGTCGAAGATACGTTCATGGATATGAACAGTCCAGGTGTTGTCTTTCTTTGAAAGGAGACTTACCGTGTGAATGCGGTTTTCACCGTCCTCCAGCCGGCTTATCGCAAGACGTTCCGCTGTCCGGACAATTACGGTGGGATCTGTTCCCTTCCTTTTCCTGAAATAGGGCATGACCCGTCCCTGTACAATAGTCTCGAGGATCTTTACGATCTTTCCGATTCGTTCTTCGTCGGGGACAGGAAGGCTCTCGAGAATGTTATAGTCGAAACTCATGGGGAACATGGTATCTTACCTTTGTTCAGAGGTTGCGATGCGGCGGATGGAGACATTTATCCCATATTTCTACCAGATGTGGCCACATATGTAAATGTGGCAGATGGCGGTCCATACGGCCTTTTGGCTTTTTTCGGGAGAGTCACGCTCTTCTTCATCAGATGCCTGTTTCATTGTAGTTTACGGCATCAGCCCTCAGATGATCCGGATCATATAGACCCGGAGGTGCTGGAAAGAACAGAAGGGTTCATATGGGAGGTTATGGAGAGGATGACTTCATAGATGGCTGAGTCACTACACTGATTCCGACGTGCAGCAGGAGACCTGGCAGGGCTCTACGGTCCACAGGATTTACCGTTGTGCATCCGAAAGCCCTATTTTTTCCTCTTGTCCTTCAGGTAGACGGCCTTTGACGGCCCGTCGCCTACGGCCCTTTCTTCCACCAGAAACAGCTTTGTGGCGGCCGCAAGCTCCCCTAACTTCCTGTAGCCGTAGTTTCGGGGGTCAAACTCCGGGGACTGCTTGGCGATATTACTCCCCACAGATGCCAGGTGGGCCCAGCCGCTGTCGTCGGAAGAGGCCTCAACAGCGTTTCTCAGGAGGTTGACCAGCTGGGTGTCCTTCTTGAGCTCGGCCGTTGTTTTCCTCTTTATCTGATCGGCGCGATCGTCCTTTGAGCGCAGCACCTCTGTATAGATGAACTTATCGCAGGCAGACACAAAGGCCTTGGGGGTCTTTTTCTCCCCGAATCCATAGACAACGAGCCCGGCCTCCCTTATCCTTGAGGCCAGTTTTGTAAAATCACTGTCGCTGGATACGATGCAGAACCCATCGAACTTGCCCGTGTACAAAAGGTCCATTGCGTCAATTATCATGGCGCTGTCGGTTGCGTTTTTTCCTGAAGTATAACCGAACTGCTGTATGGGCTGTATGGAGCACTCCAGAAGTACCTCTTTCCACCCCTTGAGGGCAGGCAGGGTCCAGTCACCGTAGATCCTTTTTACGTTGGCCGTCCCGTACTTGGCGATTTCCGCCAAAAGCCCTTCCACAATGGAAGGCTGTGCATTGTCCGCGTCTATTAACACGGCCAGCTTGTATGTTCTTTCCTCTGACATGTTGTCTTTCCTTTAAGGTTTCTGCTGTTGCGCATAACAGGCCCGGCAGAGATGCCGGGTCTCAGGTCCGGGGGCAGTGGACTGAACAGGTTTCCCCTACCGCCGGAAGGTCGTACGATGGTCCCCTGACGTGCCGTCTGAATCCTGCAAGGGATCAGACTCAGGGAAGGGATACCCCATCTGCAGATCATATTAGTCCCTGGG
>DREN01000075.1 GCA_011051075.1 Deltaproteobacteria bacterium
ATTCAAGAAGTTCAATCAGCCCGGCGCGATGTTTAGCCTGACGTTCAGCCTCTTTGGGATTGTAACACAAAATATAACGGTTGCGACGTGCACCATCACCCACAACCACTTCCTTGGCGTGGAGGTTGTCTTTGAAAACAGTGTATCGACCTCTTTTGGTCAGGACTTCCTGCTTGATCTCGGAGATACTTGACATACGGCAGGCCAGCAGATAGTTGCCGCAGGCCTTTGCCAGTTCTTTTCGGTTGCTCTCCGAATTCATGCCGGCATCGGCTACAAAGAGGGCGCGACCAAATTTCCATCCCCTGAGGTCTGCTCGAACCTGCTCGACTGTATCCACGTCCGTGGTGTTGCCTGGAAAGACCCAGGATCGAACAGGAAAACCTTCCCGGGTAACGGCCAGGGCAACAACTACCTGTGGTCTCCAGGTGCCTTCTTTGCCGTAGCCGAACTTGCGTAGATTATCTTTCTGGTCTTCCTGATCTATGGAAAAGGAAGCAGTTGTGGTGTCATAAAAGATCAGATCAACCGTCAGGTTGAAGAGGTTGGCCGTTTCAAAAAACAGATTCTCTTCCACCTCTGACACATGGTCGTAAAAGAGATCCATGGCCTCGTACATCTGTTTCAGCTTCAGCCCATCACAACTGGGCAGATAGACCTTTGAAAGCCATCGGTCCCAGACCCCTAATTTGGATTCGGGGTCACACAACCGGTTGGCCGTCATGGCAAGAAGAGCCCTTTCGTAAGGGGCCTTCAGGCCTTTTCGCTTTATGATCTCTGAGAAGGTCTTTTTGAGGCCCAGCCGTTCCCACAGGGTCTCAATCGCAAGTACGGAGCCGAAGGAGAGGGTTTCCCTTATCTTCAAACCCTCAGGCAGCCCTGCTTCAGGTGCAAACAGCTCACCTTGCTGCTGTCCTAAGGGATCAAGCACTGTCAGGCCACAGACACGGGCAATGGACCGACACAGACGTACAAGCTGTTCCCTGTCCAGCCTGTCCGTTCTTCCGAAGTTATGGATGATTTTGGCAATGGGTTTTCGCGTAACGGGATGTCGTTCGTTGTGTGCTAACTGGTAGTACTCGACCACCGAACCGTCCTTATTCTTTCGCTTTGTGGTCCGTAAATACATACTTACACTAATAGCATGTATTTTGATAAATGTCAACAAAAAAATGGGGAATTGTGTGCTTACGTGTTCTGAGATTGCAAGGCCGGATAAATACTTGAAATTACACAACCCGGGCTCAAAAACCGGCCCGTTTTTCCCCAATTCTTAACTACAGAACGCAAACGCGAGTCTCATGGGCAATGGCTTGGCCTCAATTTAGAAAACCCCACTCCAGGGGGGCTCATCTCCAACCTCTTTGCCACTTGTCTCAGGCTGCGCCGTTTCTCACAGGGTGAAAATTTAGCGTGGTGAGAATTGAAGGGTGGGGGGATGCGGGATGCTGGATTCCGGGAGTCGGTAGTGAGGCATCTGGGGAGGTGATGGAGGTCAGAGGACCGCAGGACAGTTGACAAACGCAGTCAAAATGACTACAAAAGATTCAGGTAAGAGCGGGGAGGAATAGCGATGCAGCTTACAATGAGGATGCAAGTTGGAGCGGAGCGGAAATCCCGCTTTAGCGGGAATCCAGGATCCAAGATGGGATGATTATCAGGAGGATAGACTTGGTGCCAGACAAAAATCCTGACCAATACATACACCCAGTACAACGGCGGATCTATCAGTCCATGACCCCTGCCCGGAAGTTGGAGGCCGCCCTGAGTCTCTATCATTCTGCAAGGGAATTGAAAGCGGCGGCATTCCGGACCCGCTATCCGGACCTGCAGGAGAAAGAAATACAGGCCATGGTAAAGGAGATCTTCCTCTATGCCCGAACCTGATCTCTTTCAGATTTTCGTGGGTCCCTTGAATCTGCTTGGGATTCGCTACATGGTCACGGGGGCTGTTGCAAGCATCGTCTATGGAGAGGTCCGGCTTACCCACGACATTGACCTGGTAATGGAAGTGAATACTGATGAGGCTGAGAAGATCGTCAGGGCCTTCCCCTTACAGGAGTTCTATTGTCCGCCGGTCGAGGTCATAAGACTTGAGGCAGGGCGGTCTCTTCGGGGTCACTTCAACATTATTCATCATGATACGGGCTTCAAGGCAGACATCTATCTGATGGGTCAGGATGATCTCCACCTGTGGGCAATGTCAAACCGCAGGTGTATTCAGATGAAGGAGAATCCCTTGTGGATTGCGCCCCCCGAGTATGTAATCTTGCGGAAACTGGAGTATTACAGAGAAGGCGGATCGGAAAAGCATTTGAGGGACATCTCGGGCATGCTGGAAGTCTCCCTCGATCAGTTGGATATGCCCAGGATCGAGGAAAGGGTCCGTAGCCGTGGACTGGAAAAAGAGTGGGCTCAGGCAGCAAAGGGTATTCCTAATGAATGAGTAAATATCACGAATTGCTCCGACAGTCATCAATCCTCCTGCCAGATCCAGGGATCTGGAGATATTGCCGGATCCTTTTAATCCTTATATGGAAATTTCAGGAATTTCTCCTTGACTTGAGCAAAGGACCTGCCTATATTGTGAAATTTCCTTGCTGTAGTGGCAATGGAGATTATCCAAACGGTTGAGTGCCCCGCAGGGGGTTGTTTACCCTGAGCTCTTATGCGGTTCAGGGGGGTCAACATTTAAGGAGCAAGGTTCATCATGTATGCGGTTATCAAGACTGGTGGAAAACAGTACCGGGTGGCCGAGGGTGACGAAATCAAGGTGGAGCAGCTTCGGGGTGAAGTGGGAGACGAGGTTGCCTTTGACCAGGTTATCCTCACCTCGGACGGTGAAAAGGTGGAGGTCGGCACTCCCTTTCTCGAGAGCACCAAGGTTGTGGCCCTGATCACCCGCCAGGCCAAAGACAGGAAAATTGTGGTCTTCAAGTACAAGAGGAGAAAGGGATACCGCCGGAAAAAGGGACACCGGCAGAGATTCACCCTCGTGAGGATCAAAGAGATCACAGGCTAACCCGAATTTTTCTGAAAAAGAGGTAGGTATCATGTCACATAAAAAGGCGGGCGGAAGCTCCCGGAACGGGAGAGACAGCCAGGGCCAGAGGTTAGGGATAAAGAGGTATGGCGGCCAGAGGGTGTCTGCAGGAAACATCCTTGTACGCCAGAGAGGCACCAAGATTCACCCGGGAAACAACGTGGGCCTTGGCAAGGACTACACCATATTTGCCAAGATCGACGGTGTGGTGGCCTTTGAGCGTCTGGGCAGGGATCGGAAAAAGGTGAGCGTATACGCCGACTGAGACCCTGAAAACCCTCTCCCCCCTTGAGAAGATAATGGTCTTTGTGGATGAAGCGGTTATTACGGCCAGGTCTGGAGACGGGGGAAAGGGGTGTGTCAGCTTCAGGCGGGAGAGATTTGTGCCCAAGGGCGGGCCTGACGGCGGCAACGGCGGAGACGGGGGCAGTGTCATCATAAGGGCCACGGAAAGGCTTTACACCCTCCGGGACTTCACCAGACAGAGGCACTTCAGGGCGGGAAACGGGGAGACAGGAAGGGGAAAGAGCCAGACCGGAAAAAACGGCCCCCCCTGCGTCATCGAGACCCCGGTGGGGACCCTCGTCCAGGACGATGAAACCGGCGATATCCTTGCAGACCTGGTAGAGGACAACCAGGAGGTCATCCTCATCACAGGTGGCAGGGGGGGCAGGGGGAACCAGCATTTTGCCACCTCAACCAACCGGGCACCGAGGATGGCCCAGCCCGGCCTTCCGGGCAGGGAAAAACGCCTGAGGCTTACCCTCAAGCTCCTTGCACATGTGGGACTTGTAGGCCTTCCCAACGCTGGCAAATCAACCCTCCTCTCCAGCCTCACCATGGCACGTCCCAAGATAGACGCTTATCCCTTCACCACTACTGCCCCCAACCTTGGCATCATAGACTATGAAAACGGAGAGACCCTGATCATGGCGGATATCCCGGGCCTGGTTGAGGGGGCAAGCTCGGGACGGGGGCTGGGGCATCGCTTTCTAAGACATGTTGAACGAACAGGTCTGCTGCTTCACCTCCTGGATATCACCTATCAACCCGGCCAGGACATTATGGAGGACTTTCTTACCCTCCGCCGCGAGATAGAGGCCTTTACCCCCCAATTGGCTAAAAAGCCCTTCCTTGTGGCCATCAACAAGATCGATCTTTACGGTCCGGAACATAGGGATCTTCCGGGGCTCCAGAAGGCCCTCCTGAATTGGGGTGTCCCATCTTTCCCCATTTCCGCCTTAACCGGGGAAGGGCTTGAGGAGTTGAAAGAGACTATCCTTCAAAAATGGAAAGAGACACAGAGAAGATGGGTGCGGAAAGGGTCAGAAAAGAGCTCCTGAAACAGGTCAAGAGGGTGGTGATCAAGGTGGGAAGCGGAGTACTGACCTTACCCGACGGCCTGAACACGGTGGTCATCGAGGGCCTCACAACGGAGATATGTTCTTTGAAACGGGAGGGGACAGAGGTCCTTCTGGTTTCATCCGGCGCCGTTGCCTCGGGACTGAGGAAGATCGGCATGCCCAGGAGGCCCCACTCCGTTTCCCAGCAGCAGGCCGTGGCCGCGGTAGGGCAGAGCAGCCTCATAATGGCCTATGAAGACGCCTTTGAGCGCCACGGCCACAAGGTGGCCCAGATCCTGCTAACACGGGACGATCTTACCCACAGACGCCGGTATCTGAACGCCCGCAACACCCTGTTCACCCTCCTTTCATGGAACATCGTGCCGATCATAAATGAAAACGACACGGTTGTGGTGGATGAGCTCAAGTTTGGAGATAACGACAACCTGAGCGCCATGGTGACCAACCTGACCGAGTCGCACCTCCTCGTAAACCTCACCGACATTGACGGACTTTTCGACAAGGACCCCAGGGAACACCAGGACGCCCGGCTCATTGAGGTGGTGGAAAAGGCGGACAGGAGGATAATGAGGTACGCCGGTTCCATACCAGGCTTCCTTGGGACCGGGGGCATGGCCAGCAAGATCAAGGCGGCCAGGAAGGTTACCCTCAGGGGGGTGCCGGCCATCATTGCCAATGGCCTGAAACCGGGTATCCTCGGCCGAATATTCTCAGGAAAAAAAGAGGGCACACTGTTTCTGCCTGCAGAGGCCACCCTGTGCAGCCGCAAGCACTGGATCGCCTTTACCAAGTCACCCAGGGGCCAGATAGTCATTGACAGGGGGGCTGAAAGGGCTATTTTGAAAAACGGGAAGAGCCTTCTCCCCTCGGGCATGTTGGAGGTGAGGGGGAGGTTCAGCCAGGGCAACTCGGTGGTCCTCCTTAACGAGGCCGGGGAGCCGGTTGCAGTGGGCATGGTGAATTACCATTCAGGAGATATCAGGAAAATCATCGGGGCAAGGAGCACAGAGATCGAATCAAGGCTGGGGTTCAAGCACGACGACGAGGTAATCCATCGGGACAACCTTGTCCTCACTGCCCAGATGGAGGCGGGAGACGATCAATGTCTGTTGTAGAAATCATAGAGACCATGGCCGTAGAGGCCAAAGAGGCCTCAAGGGCCCTGAGAAGCCTGGAACGGGCACAGAAGGACCATGCCCTCAGGCTCATGTCCAAGAAGCTTCTGGACCATCAGGAAGAGATAATAGCCGAGAACAGAAGAGACCTTCGGGGGGCCAGAGAGGCAGGCCTATCCCCGGCCATGA
>DREN01000201.1 GCA_011051075.1 Deltaproteobacteria bacterium
CAATGCCCAGTGACTAATACGGAAACGGCCAGAGCCTGAGCTTGTCCTTGATGGTGTGCCACAGCCTGGCCATGCCGTAGGGTTCAACAATAAGAAAAAGGACTATGAGCCCGCCGAAGACGATAGACTCAATGTTGGAAAGTATATCTGCGGGCACCACGTCCATGAACGATCCCAGGGCGTGGTTAATGGCGATGGGGAGCATGATAAAAAAACCGGCGCCGAAAAATGAACCTAAGACCGTGCCCAGGCCGCCTATGATGATCATCCCCAGGAGGGCGAAGGAGGTCATGACGTTGAACTCTTCGATGTTTGCCGCACCAACGTAGCAGAAGGTGATAAGCGACCCTGCAATGCCTGCGTAAAAGGTGCTTACGGCAAAGGCGATCAGCTTGTCCCGGTACAGGTTCACTCCAATGATCTCGGCCGCATAGTCAACATCCCTGATCGCCATCCAGTTCCTGCCAAGCTGGCCCCTTACCAGGTTCTTGCCGATGGTCATGAAGATCACCAGGAGGCACAGGACCAGGAAGTACTTCCTGATCGGTGTATCTAAGTGAATGCCGAACACGAACATCTCAGGGGCCTCAATGGTTCCAAACACGCCACCGCTGATCCAGTGCACGTGAACTATAACCCATTCGATGATGAACTGGGAGGCCAGGGTGGAGATGGCCAGATAGAAGCCCTTTATCCTGAGGGAGGGGAGTCCGAAGAAGGTCCCCACCACCGCGGTAATCACACCGGCGAGGATGATGCTCGGGATGAGGGGAACCCCGTAACGGCCGTACAGGATAAACGACGAGTAGGCCCCGATTGCCATGAAGGCCGCATGGCCGATGGAGATCTGGCCCGCGTATCCGGCAAGGACGTTGAGGCCGAATGCGGACAGGGCAAAACAGTAGAAGGGGATGATGATGTTGGTGATCAGGTATTCACTGGCGAACAGGGGTACAATGACAAAGGCCATGAAAAGCATGACGATAAAGCCCCACCTGTCCAGAGGGACCGGAAAGATGGCCATATCACTGGCATAGCTGTCCTTGAAATTACCGCATTCTCTGTAAAACATAATCAAGCTCCGGTTAGCAAACGAGTGGAATAATTCAATCGCCCGAACATGGAAGTCCTGGTATGCCCGGGCACGCCTTCCTCATGCCTTGGACCTTGTGCCTCGCGCCTTTGACTCATACCCTCTCTATTATCTCCTTGCCAAAGAGGCCGTAAGGTTTGAAGTAGAGGACCAGGAGGGCCATGAGATAGGGAAAGAAGGTCTGAATTCCCCCTCCCACGTAAGGCCCCAAGAATACCTCTCCCAGGTTCTCGCCGGCGCCCACTATGAGACCGGCTATGATTACCCCGGGAATGCTGTCGATCCCACCGATTATGAGGACGGGAAGGGACTTGAGGGCGATAAAGGAGAGACTGAACTGGACCCCTAAACGTGTTCCCCAGGCCACTCCGGCCACTGTAGCCACCACCCCCGCAATAATCCAGGTGAGGGTCCAGGCCTTCAGGAGCGGGATCCCCACGGAGAGGGCTGCCTCATGATCGTCTGACACGGCCCGGAGGGCCCTTCCGTTTCTGGTCTTCTGAAAGAACCAGACCAGCCCGAATACCAAGAGGGCCGCCACGACCGCGAAAAAGAGATCAAAGGAACTGATAAATATGCCTGCCACCTCGTATGTTTCATCGGGAATCCCTAAGTTCAGACCCTTGGCCTGGGTCCCGTAGATCGACTGTCCTATCCCCTCCATGAGGTATGCAACCCCGAACGTGGCCATGAAGAGCATCAGGGGCGGGCGGTTAACCAGGGGTTTCAGGACAACAAAGACTATGGCGTAGGCCCAGATAACCATAGCCCCCACGGTGCAGAGGAGGGCCAGCCAGAGGGGGAGGTGGAGATACTGCTCTAAAAAACCGTAAAGGGCAAGGGCAGCAAAAAGGCTCATGGCGCCCTGGGCCATGTTGAAGACCTCCGAGGCCTTGAATATCAGCGCAAATCCGAGGGCCACCAGGGAATACATGATGCCGACCATAAGTCCTGTAAACAGTACCTCAATGAAAAATGTCATCCTCTTACTCCTTAATGTTCGTAAAACCAGGTTGTGAAAACGATTGAGTGTCCCATCCCTTACCCGGCCGTGCCGTCATTCTCCCGCCGTCCCCAAATAGGCCTTGATAACCTCGGGATTGGCCTTGACTTCATCGGGTGTACCGTCTGCGATCTTCTTTCCAAAGTCAAGGACCACGATCCGGTCGCAGATATCCATGACCACCCCCATGTCGTGCTCGATCAGGGCGATGGTGTAGCCCAATTCCTCATTGGCATCCAGGACGAAGCGGGCGATATCCTCCTTCTCCTCCAGGTTCATGCCCGCCATGGGTTCGTCTAAGAGAAGAAGCTTTGGTTCCGCTGCCAGGGCCCTTGCCAATTCCACCCTTTTGCGCAGGCCATAGGGGAGCATGCTGGCCGGTGTGCGGCGGATATTCTCGATCTGAAGGAAGTCGATGATCCTCTCCACCACCTTCCTGTGCTCGATCTCCTCTTTCTGGCTGAAGCCCCAGTAAAGGGCCTGGGAGAAGATATTTGCGCGCATCTTCATGGTCCGGCCCACCATGATGTTGCCCAGTGCCGACATGCCCGTAAACAGGGCCAGGTTCTGGAAGGTCCTGGCAATCCCCTGGGCCGCGATCACGTTCGGCTTCATGTGCTTGGGGCGTTCCTTTCCCTCAAATATTATGCGGCCCTGATCGGGCTTGTAGAAACCGTTTATTACGTTCAGCATGGTGGTCTTGCCGGCGCCGTTGGGGCCTATGATGGCCGTGATCTCGCCGGGATTGATTTCGAGACTCACGCTGTCCAGGGCCTTGAGGCCCCCGAAGGTTATGGTGATATTTTCAGCGCGGAGTATGGGTTCTGGTTTTTCGTTCATGGCGTCTTTTCTCCGTTAGAATGTCTCTGCGTCGCGGATTTTGAGGCTGGCCCTCATGGTGGTGGTCCGGCCGTCCTCGTAGGTAATGGTCGCCTCCACGTCCACGCTCTCCTTGGAGGGATCGTAGAGGGCCTCTATGAGATTGCCATACTTCTCGGCGATGAACTTCCTCCTCACCTTCCGGGTGCGGGTTATCTCGCCGTCATCCGGGTTCAACTCCTTATGAAAGAGAAGGTACTTTTTGATCTGGGAGTTCTTGAGCCTCGGGTCTTCGGCCAGGCTCCTGTTGACCTTGTGGATGGCCTCCTGAATCAGGTCGTAAACGGGTGGCTTCTGTGCCAGGTCGGTATAGCTGGTAAATGCGATATGTCTCCTCTCTGCCCAGTTTGCCACTGCACCGTAATCGATGTCGATAAAAACCGCCACGTAGTCCCTGTTCATTCCGTGGGCCACGGCCTCCTTGATATATGGGCTGAACTTCAGCTTGTTCTCTATATACTTGGGCGCGAACATGGTGCCGTCGTTCAACTGGTTCACGTCCTTGGCCCGGTCTATGATCTTCAGATGTCCCTGCTCCGTCATATAGCCCGCGTCACCGGAATGGAGCCAGCCGTCTTCGAGGGTCTCGGCTGTGGCCTCCGGGTTCTTGTAGTAGCCAAGGAAGTTGCCCGGGCTCTTGTAGAGGACCTCACCGGTTTCAGATATCTTTATCTTGACCCCGGGGGCGGGCGGCCCCACGCTGTCAGAGTCTATTTCTCCGTCCTTCTGCATTGATACGTATGCGCAGCTCTCGGTCATGCCGTAAAGCTGCTTCAGGTTGACCCCCAGAGATCTGTAGAATTCGAATATCTCCGGACCGATGGCCTCCCCTGCGGTATAGGCCACCTTGATCTTGCGCATGCCAAGGTTGTCCACCAGTGGGGCGTAGAAGAGAAAGCGGCCGATCTGATAGAGTATCCTGTCCCCGAAGGGGACCTGCTCGTTGGCGATCCTCTTCTTTTCAACCCTGGCGGCCACCTTCATGAAGTAGTCAAATCCCTTCCGTTTGATCCATGCAGAATCCTCTATCTTGATCATGATCTGGGTGAGGATGTTTTCCCATATGCGGGGGGGGGCAAAGATATGTGTGGGTCCGATCTCCTTCTGGTCATGGACCACAGTGGCCGTGCTCTCCGGACAGTTGACAGTAAACCCCGCACAGAGGGCCTGGCCGTAGGAGAAGATATGATCCCCGATCCAGGCCATGGGGAGATAGGCCATGACCTCTTCTGTTTCGTCCAGATTATCCCACTGGAGAAACCCGCGGGAGCAGTCGGCGATCATGCGGTGTGTTATCATGACCCCTTTGGGGTTGCCCGTGGTCCCGGAGGTGTACCCGATAATGGACATGTCATCGGGCTTTACCTGGTTGACCGCGTCCATGAAGTAGTCGGGGTTTTCCCTGCCGAATTTCCGGCCCATCTCCTGAACGTCTGTAAAGGCGAGAAGCCAGTCTTTCTTGTAGTTCTGAAGGCCCCGGGGGTCATCGTAGATGATGTACTCCATCCTGGGGATTTCATCCTTCAGATGCATGAGCTTGTCGGTCTGTTCCTGGTCCTCGGCCAGGGAGAACCTGCACTCCGAGTGATCCACGATATAGTGGAGTTCCTTGTGAATGGCGTCCTGGTAGAGGGGGACCGGGACTCCTCCGAGGCACTGGCAGGCGGCAAGGCCCCAGTAGAGCTGGGGCCTGTTGTCCCCGATAATGGCCATCTTGTCGTCCTTCTTGAACCCCAAAGAGGCCAGCCCAAGGGCAAAGTCCCTCACCTGCTCTAAGTAGTCCTGCCATGAGTAGGACTGCCATATGCCGTAGTCCTTCTCACGCATGGCAACCTTGCTTGGAGGGAACTTTTTGGCGTTCTCAATCAGGATATGGGGAAAGGTCATTGCAAGATCGCTCATCTCTTCAAGCCTCCTTGGTACTATGAAAGGTGTTCAAATCCCTCTGAAACCCTATAGCTGTTTTTTCAATTCTTCATTATGCCCCGTCCGATGATCTCAAGGGCCAGTATAAGGGTGGGCTCTAACAGGTCCTTTCCCTCGTCCAGGCCTCTTTTGGTGTCTTCGTTAAGAACCAGCCCCGCAAAGATACTCCAGACTATCTCGGCAAAGGCAACAGGATGGCAGTCTAAGAAAGCCCCTTGCCGCACCCCTTCCTGGAAAAGATCGGCAATGGCCCTGATGTACTGCCTGGTACACTCCCTGATCTGGCCCGACAGCTCTGGAGAAAGGCTTTTCAGCCTTCCCCTGGACTGGAACCTGAGGACGTTCACTACGTTCAGGGGATCCTCCAGATAGACCTCGTACAGGGCCTTTTCCAGGGCCATTATCCTTTTTTCAGGGACGAGGTCCTTCTGGTCACGGACACCCTCAACCCTGGAAATGAGATCCTGGAGCATTCTCAGGTTGAGCGAGGCGAACAGCTCATCCTTATTCTTGAAGTAAAGATAGAGGGTGGCAGGGCTGAATTCCGCTTCTTCAGCGATGTTTTCCATGGTGGCACCACCAAAACCCTTGGACGCGAATACCTTTTTCGCAGCATCCATGATCTGCTGGCGCCGCATCTGCCTCTCCCTCTCTTTTCTCTCTTCGATCCCCATGTTCTCTGAATACTGTTTAGTGAATAAATGAGATTCATTTTTTTGATGGGTGTTTATAGACTGAAGAACGTTTACTTGTCAAGGAAAAAATGAAAAAATTTAAACAGGCGAATTTTATCCGATAAAGCTATGA
>DREN01000072.1 GCA_011051075.1 Deltaproteobacteria bacterium
AAAATAAGGGCAAGAAAAGGCGAATATACGAAGGGCCAAAAACGTACAAGAGGTATGCCAGGAACATACCAGCCAGGATGAGGCGCAGAAAAAAACCGATAATCCTGTTCTTAGGCTTTATTGAAAAGCTTTCCATCGGTGCCTGCAAATTTGCCCGCCCACGCAATGAAAAATATCAGAGCGATAAAAATAATTAATATCTGTCCAATATATATGTGTACGAGGTCAAAAAGGTCTGGCTTGTATTTGAGACAGTAATAGAGCACCACAATCCGAATCAGATTGGCAAGATATACAACGAAGCAGCCTATCAGAGACCCCAATATCTTCCTCTTTATGCTCATTTCAAAGGCCCACATGGCAGCCACCAAGAGTAGCATCCCCTCGGTGCCTTCACATCCCCCGATAATCCGGACGCGGAAACTACCGGACCGGATGCTACGCTCTCCTTCAACAAAACTCCTTTCCTCTGGGGTAATTATATTGATGATCGCGGAGCTGGCCTCTGCATTAAGCTTATGAACAAAGAGCGGGACCGTAGCGGGATAAACCACGTAATGTAGTGCCTGTAGTGCAACAAACAGCGATATAAAGAGGAGAAAGAACCTGATCTCCTTTCTGTTTGATTTGATAAAGATTTTTATGTAGTTAGTCTGTTTCAATTCTTACTCTCCACTGTTCCAGCAAGGTTCCCGGTACGACTCATCCCTCTCCGGGACCCCGCATCTCCCGAATCCGGGACCTGTTTCTGAGCCAGAGATAGACTGAGACCAGAAAAGGTTCAAACCGGATCACCATGTTATCCGCAAAGGCCCACATGAACTGTAAGAAAAACTGGACAGGCGTTGAGGTAGTCCTGACGCCTCCCTGGGTCAACCTGTAAAGGATCTGGAGAATACAGAAAAAATAGATATAAGACAGATGCACCAGGGCAAGGACCACACATGCCTCCAAGAGGGTCCGCTTACGCCATCTGAAAAAGGGGTAGAGACCTATCACCAGAGCAAAGGTCAGGGGAACGTTGAACGAATAGTCCGACACGGCGATCTTGAGGTCCACAAAAACATCTCTCAAGCCTTCACCTGTCATGACCTGATCGGTAAAGGTTATGCCCGCCTTTTCCTCCCCGTGTCTGATATCTTCCACCCTGACCCCCGCGGTCACGGCGGCAAGCCTGGCGCCCACCTGCGTTAGAACGTAACCGTAATAGGGCTTGAGCTGGATCCACAAGACCAGGAAGACCGGATAGGACACCAGAAAAAGGGCTATACCGAGAAATATCTTATTCCTTAACCGCATAGTTGAGCCACACAAGAAAGATGATGAGCGCAATGGCAATCATCATGCCCTGGGCAACATAGATATGGATAAACTTGAAGTACTCTGCCAGATAGACCCCGCTGAGCCCAAGGAGGCCTATCCTGAGGATATTCAGGACCTGGAGGACAAGAAAGCCTCCGATTACCCCGACCGTCTTCTTCCGAACAGTGGCGGGAAAGGAGAGAACCCCCACCATATAGATCAGGAACGCCTCAAGGCCATTACACCCGAAACGAACGTCCATGGACATGCCCTTGACATTGATGACCGAGCCGCTGACCCCCTGGATAATGCCAAAGGGCTTGAGGAACAGCTCTGTGAAGTAGATGATCATGCTGGTGTACAGGCCGTTGATATCCATTATCTTTTTGATGGACTCCAGGCCCACGAGGGTCATGAAAAGGCCCATCAGGATCAGATAGGTGATGATGAACTTCCAGATGGAAATATCCCTCTTGCCTTTGGAAGCCTTTTTTGTCATCAAAGATCCTTACCGTGCTACAGATAAGCACCAAACTACAAATTACAAACATCAAGCCGTTCACGGAACGTTGAAATTGGAAAATAGTCCCGCAGGGCGGGATTGGAAATTTGGCTTTCATGCTTTTGTGCTATTGATGAACGCATTCAATTTTGGCCCTAATTTGTCAACTATTGCTTTATATTCTGACATCTTTGACCCAGATAAAACTTTTCGGCATCCTTCATCAGGAGCAAAAAGTAGTTTAAACTTTGTTTTGTTCGCTGTTTTGAAGAGAAATTTGAAACTGGAAATTGGAAATTAGCACACACGCAATGGTTCTGGTGTGTTATCCAATCTCAAATTTCGAATTTCCAGTTTCAGCATCCGATTTTCGGTCTCGATATCCGGATTTCAATCCGATATCACACAGCACATAGCAAAAAAGTGTACACCGGTAAATGAAGGATGCCTAAATACGCATCCCAAATGCAGCCCGGGGACGAGAATGGAACCTTGAACCCCTGAACCTTTAAACCCCTGAACGGTTACCTTCTCTCCCCAATTTCTACTTTCCAATTTCAAATTTCGAGCCGGTAACGGCTACGAATTTATTTGTCTTTTGGGATTTCCCCCTCTCTCCTCCTCCACTTATACCCCTTGGGATAGCGAAACTCCGAGGCCTTCCCGTCCTTTGAAACGGCAAAGACGCGGATCACCGGGCTCGGGTTGTCCTCTGGAAACGAGGAGAGCAGTTCAAACTTGAAGCCTGTCTTGGTCAAATCGGGATTTTTCAGGTATTTTGCCACATCCGGCCGGTTCACGTGGGTCTTACCCGCGTAGAAGAAACGGCCGTTTAAAAAGATGACCACGGCCTCCACGAGCCGTCCGTTCTTAGCGTCGGCGGCCCAGCCGGCAAAGGTCAAATTACGGCCTTCTATCCTGCCATAGGCCAGGTGCGCCTTTACAGCTCCCTTTACCACCGGTATGGAAAGGCCGTCAGGGTGCCTGATGAGCCTCTTTCCCCTGGTACTCAGGGTATAAGGGGTTGTCAGCTCAAAGGCCCCCATGTCCGGCATGGCGTTGATGATGCGGGCCCTGCCTTTTTTATCCGTCAGAGGGAGCCAGGGGGCATTATTGTCCCCCCGGTCAAGGCAGGGAGACGAGGCCTGGAGGCGATAATCTCCCTTCCGCAGAAACATGGGGTCGGCGTCAATGTTTCCTTCTCCCGGATAGCCGCCCTTTATATCGCTATGGGTAACACGGGGTGAGGCAAACCCCTCCACGTAAATCTCATCCGGACTATTCCCCCACAGGATGCTGTTAATGACGACCGGTGATGACCCGGCGGAATAGACCGCACCGCCCTGATCCGAGGCGGTGTTACTGTTAAAGGTGCAGTGCAGCAGCTCAGGGGCGGATGAGGCGGCGTTAAAGATCCCCGCGCCGAGACCCGCCCTGTTTCTTGAGATCACGCAGTTGGTCAGGGCAGGGGAGGCAGAGAGGCAGTATATGCCGCCGCCCTGGTTTCCAGCCCTGTTGTCACTGATGGTGCACCTGCTCATTGTGGAATCCGAGGCGTTGGAATAAACACCGCCCCCGGCCTCCCGGGCCCTGTTGGCGCTCACCGTGCACCGATCAAGGGCCACAGGCGAAACAAAGGCGTAGATGCCACCGCCTGACCCTGCCACGCGGTTCCCGGACAGGGTGCACCGGATCAGGGAAGGAGCGGAAAGGGAAGCGTATAGCCCTCCACCCTGCCCCGAGGCATTATCCTTTATGGTGCAATCGAAAAACACCGGAGATGAAGAGTCCGTGCAATAGACCCCACCTCCCTTTGATCCGGCCGCGCAGTCCGTAATCGTGCAGTTGATGATGGAGGGGGAAGAACTGTAGCAGTAGATGCCGCCCCCCTCAGACCGGGCATACCCGCGGGTGATGGTGAAGCCGGAAACCACCGAGGCCTTTTTCTCCCAGTTGTGGAAATAAAAACCGCGGGCCCGGCCCTCGCAGTCGATAATCGTATGCCCAGGGCCTTTTTCCGATCTCAGGACAAGGGTCTTGCCCCTGAAATCAAGGTCCCTGTTACCCGGACCCCTGTAGGTGCCTTCCGCGACCAGGATGGTATCGCCACTGACCGCCCTGTCTATTGCCGCCTGTATGGTGGCGTACCCGCCTTCGGGAACATACAGAGTCGCGCCGTCCGCTACCCCGCAGAGCAGGGCCACACAACAGAAAACAAACAGGGCCTGGGATAAAAGTCTGATCATAGGAGCTGCGACCTCATTATGCTATTTGGAGGACCCCACGGCATCGGTTCCACGGGCCTCCACAGAGGGTTTGACATCGATAAAAAGCATGTTGTCCCTGGTACGAATATCAGAAATCCTGAAGCGTATCTTCAGTACACTTTTGCCCAGGCGGGTATTCAGCGGCTTCAATCCCTGAATCCCGAGGGGGTACTCAATCCCGCTGAAAAGCCCTATGAGGGGGGCAACCCCCATTGCCGCGCGGCCTGACCTGCTTTTATCGATCTCCTCTCTCACGTAGGGGGTTATGTAGAGTGTTTGTTCCCCAGGGTCATATCGAAGGGTGCCGCGGCATTCCAGGAGCATCTTTACATTGCCGAAGCGCAGATCCAGGGGACGGTTACGGATCTTCCTGAGATACCGGATATCCTTTCCCCGGATATCAGCCCGAAAACTAACCTCATTTTTCCCCAATACCAGGTTTTCCATGGATTGAATCCAGATATCCCCTGACAGTCCCCTCTTTTTGATGGGCAGGTGAAGGGGAAGGGTGTCGTGGATCATCCGAGCAAGGACCTCTTGGGGTATCTGGATGGAGATATCCCTTGCCAGGGCAGGGGAAACAGACAAGAGGAAAACCCAGACCAGGAGTAGAAAAGGGATGCGCGCCTTCCCCTGTGAATCATGAAACAGATGCAAGAAACCACCCTTGTTGTCCTCTATTATGCCCAAATAACCGCACCGAGTCAAAGGCTTTCCCTTTCCGAAAAACAGGTCACTGTTAAATTACAGACATCGTTAAGTGGTTAAGTAGTTGAGTGGTTAAGTCGTTGTTATGATTGATCATACCCATGATTGCCTTGAAAATTGGACAGTCAGCATTTGAAAAGCCATAACAACCTGAAATAGTAGAATATATTTTCCTACTCAACCATTTAACCACTCAACTATTCAACGAGGTCTGAATTAGGGGCGGGCTGCCTCAGTTTCCATCTTCCCGGGTTCTTCTTCCGTGTCTCCCCGAAGCCAAGACCCTGGATAGATTTTTGTCCCTCTTTATCAACCTGGCCAGCTCAAGGGATTTTTCTTTCTCCGGCCCTGTCATGACCAGGAACAGATTTCTGATATCCTCTTCGTCCTGAGCGCCCCCTGCCATGAGTTTCATGGCCACCAGGTAGGGTATGGGAAATACCTGTAAAGGCCCCTCAGAGGGCGAATCCATCTCCCGCAGACCCTCCAATTCCCACTCATAGTTAGCGATAAGGATATTGAGCTTTTTAAACCGGTTTTCAGAATCCGTTATGATGATAAGATCATGTCTCAGGGGATCGAAAGGATCTCTCGATGCCTCGAATTCCTCAACCTTGAACCCCTCCCCCATGGCCGGCCGCAAAAAGGACGCCAACCCTTTCACAAGGCTGTCATCACGGGACCTCTTATCTTAGGCAAAAAAAAGGATGTCAAGATCGAGCGTTGTTCGGGGGACACCGTGCAGAATCACCGCCTCCCCGCCTATAATGGCCCCGAATCTGACAATTCCCTCTTTCTCTGAGAAATCATCAATGGATCTCGTGACGATTTCTAATAAGCTTTTCATAGGCCTTCTCCGGTGAAATATTATGAATGCGCGCCATCCTTTCGAGGGTTTCGTCCAGGCGCT
>DREN01000414.1 GCA_011051075.1 Deltaproteobacteria bacterium
CGGGCTTTTTGATGAAATCGTCCACCGAGAAACCTGAAAACATCCTGGCGCACTGACCGGTTGGGAGCACATGGTTAGTCCCGGAGGCATAGTCTCCCACGGGAACGGGCGCGTAGGGCCCCATGAAAATCGACCCAGCGTGTTTTATCCTGTTCAGGGTAATAAAGGGGTCATGGGTCAGGATCTGGAGATGCTCGGCCGCGTACTCATTTGTAAACTCCACGGCCTGATCCATATCCCTGGCAACAAGCACATAGGAATGTTTGGTAAGGGACGACTCAAATATATCTTTTCTCGGAAGATGGTCATACTCCCTGTCTATGATCCTGCAGACCTCCATGGCCAGTTCTTCAGACGGGGTCACCAGCACGGCCGCGGAGTCAGGGTCATGCTCGATCTGTGAGAGGAAGTCCAGAGCGATAAGCTCCGCATCGCCCGTATCATCTGCAAGGATCAGGGACTCGCTGGGGCCGGCAGGTGAGTCGATGTCCACCTGTCCGTAAACCAGCATCTTGGCGGCGGTCACGTACTTGTTTCCCGGGCCGACGATCTTGTCCACCCTGGGCATTGTGGCGGTCCCATAGGCCAGGCCGGCCACGCCCCAGGGGCCCCCAACCTTGAAGATGCGGTCGCATCCCGCAATGTGGGCCGCCACCAGGGTGGCGGGGTTTCCTATCATCCCTTTTTTGGGCGGGGTTATGGCAACGGTCTCACCCACGCCGGCCACCTTGGCAGGGAGCACGGTCATAAGGACGGAGCTGGGATAGGCGGCCGTGCCCCCGGGAACGTAACATCCCACAATATCCATTGGCCTTGTGATCCGACCGGCAAGGATCCCCTCTGAAACCTCTATGGACCACATCTCACGTTCAAGCTGGGCCCGGTGAAACCTGGTGATATTCTCAGCGGCGGTCTTGAGACACCGAGCTACCTCCGGCCCTACTATCTGGTACGCCTCCTGGATCTCCTCCTCAGTGGCCTCCAGGTCAGAGACGGTAATATCCTCCTTATGCTTTCTGTAATGCTCAAGTGTAACCGCGTCACCGCGGTTTTTTATATCGCTGACAATGGCCCGTACATCTTCAAGTATGGATGAGATATCATCCATGGACCTCTCCATGACCGCCTTACGTCTCTGGGGGTCCAGATCATCTATCTTTTCCGGTGATATTCTCATGGTTACGTCTTTTCCTCCTGATATACTATCTTAGAAAAATATTTTAGGGCAGCTATTCCGCGGCTCTAAATCGTCCGCGGAGGTGTTATCTGATTGATCCTGGTCCCGCCACAGGCGGGACTGGATGCTTGATGGAAAAAGGGGTAATTCCCTATGGATATCCAGTATCCAAAAACCAGTATCTGGCTTCAATGGACCTCGTTTTTCTCTTTATGGCAATGGATGGGTGTACCCCAAAAACATTGTCTTAAAGGCTATAGAAGAATCTCCAAATCCCAACAACTCCTCTCCCGTAAAACCCGCTATCCCTCCTTTTGCGTGTTTTCAGTATTCCAAAGGGGAAGGATAGTTTACTTACCGTTTGCAATCCCCCGTTCCCCGGTTCAGGGTCCGTAAACAGGTCGCTCCGACCCTTACATCTTCAACAGGATTTGGGAGAGATATCTGATACTCGATTTTCAGAAAAAGGTCCAGCCCTTTCAGATGGGAAAATCAGTTTTCCGGTTGTTTCATAAAACCTTCCCCACGGCTGTTGCTGGTCAGCCACACATAGTCGGCCATTTTTCTGTTCAGGACCGCCCGTTCTGTCAGGGCAAGGAGGAGTATGGTCGCTGATTTCACCCTGAGTCTCCTCAGGACACGTTCAGGGATCCCGAACCTCTCCCTGATATGCCCGCTTCCGGTAAAAACGACCATTTTCCCCCCCTTATCTGCCAGGTACCGGGCGATATTTTCCGCCATGGTCTCTTCCCACACGCACTGGGCTTCATAGAAATATTCAAAGTTTTTCAGTTGATGATGCTCTGAATGCCCTTCAAACACCTGCCTCAGATATTCCCGATGGGCCTGGTTGCCCAGGTCGATCTCCTTTGCCACCAGGGCCCGTTCCCCGGGATCAAGGCTTTTCAGGCCCGACCTGGCCACCTTCTTCACGATACGGTCAGGGGCGTTGATTCCCAGGAGGGCCCGGCTCCCCTGCCTGGACAGGAGTATTATGGGTCTGTAAAAGTGGTAGGGAAAGGACCACTCCCCGTTCCAGCCGAGATCTTTCAGAAAGTCTGTTTCACTCACCTTCTCCGCCAGATATCTGTCCAGGACCCCTTGCCTTGTATGGTCAACGAACTCCATGGCCACGGCCACCGGACCGTATCGGGCCATGAGACCCTGGAGGATCTGCACTTCAATGAGATGATGCTCGGGATTGTCGTGTACCTCTCCCACAAAGATCAGGTCCTTTGCCCCCATCCGGTCCATGAGCCCATCAAAGGATATTGATTTTCCCTCCCGGAGGTCAACGATCCTACCCCTGCCGAAATGGGCATTTATCCCCTCTATGGAGGCCAGGGGGGGCATCGTGGGTCTCCTCTTGAGTGAGCAGGCGCTCATGAGGAAGATGAGCGCAAATGCCGGTAAGAGGAGGAACAGGAGGTTTATGCCATGTTTCATTTTCTGGTATCTCTAAAGGGGCTGAGCCGGTCCCAGGACTCCGTCATTTAAACGGGTAATTGCTTGGAATAAATAGAGTTATCGGCTTATCAAAATCCTAAGAATTCCAATCCCGCTGAAGCGGGACCAAAATTCAAAACAGATAAGATGGCGACGATATATCGAATAAGTGATTGAAATAGTTTAATCACGCGCAGCGCAGGCGCTTGCGCCGCGTGCTGTAATTTGTGATTTTGATGCGGTACCCGGAAAAGCAAATCGCTCCTATCCCTGCGGCGCTGCGGGGTTAGAGCTGACTTTGACGTTTCCCTTGAGCCGCTCCATACCGCCTTGACTGGGTCACTGACTATCATCTACCATGTGAAGATGCAAGCGCATTTTAACCCCGGCTGGTAAGGATTTGGCTCAATGAAGCAGACCGACCCGTCTCTCCATCATCTGGATCTGAATTTCCTACAGAAGACCCTTCCTGAGGGCCCTGGAGTGTACTCATTCCTTGACGCCACCGACCGGGTTATATACGTGGGCAAGGCCAAGAACCTCCGTAAAAGGGTCCGCTCCTATTTCATTCCCAAACCTGATCCTTCCACCAAGACTGCCAGGATGATGAAGAGGGCCCATGGCCTCAACTTTATCCTGACCTCCACCGAGCAGGAGGCGTTCATCTTAGAGAGCAGTCTCATCAAGAAGTTCATGCCCCGTTACAACATCATCCTGCGCGACGACAAACAGTATCCATGCCTCAGGCTTGACATCAAAGAGCCCTATCCACGCCTGGCAGTGGTGCGAAGGATAGAGAGGGACGGGGCGCTCTACTTCGGTCCCTTTTCCTCTGCCAACGCCATGCGCCGCACCAGAAGGATAATAGATCGGGTGTTTAAACTCAGGAAGTGCAGGACAAGGAGACTCAGACAGAGGGGGAGACCGTGCCTTAACTTTCAGATGGACCGGTGTCTTGCCCCCTGTTCCCACGAAATCCCTGTAAGGGAGTACGGGGAGGTGGTCCGTCAGGTGAGACTCTTCCTGGAGGGGAGAAACCTGGAGCTGATCCAGGGGCTCAAAAGGGATATGGAAGGGGCGGCAGCGGCCCTGGATTTTGAAAAGGCAGCTCTTATACGGGATCAGATCAACGCCCTTCAAAGGACCGTTGAACGCCAGCACGTGGTGTCTCACAGGTTAGAGGATCAGGACGTTATCGGTCTTGCACGGAACGGAGATCTCCATCAGGTGGCCCTCCTTTTTGTGCGGAAGGGATATCTGACCGGAACCAGGGGCTTCCTTTTCAGGGACCCTTCGGCCCTTCCGTCAGAGGTGATGGAGGCCTTCCTGAAGCAGTACTATGCAAGGCAGGCCCTTATCCCCCGCACCATCCTCATTTCAGAACCCACTGATGAGGCTGATTCCATTGGGAAATGGCTTTCTGAACAGACGGGTGGCAGGGTCGTGATTCACTGGCCCAGAAGGGGGGAAAAGCGGAGGCTTACCGATATGGCAGTGGCCAACGCGGAGAACCTCCTCAGGAGTCATAAAGAGGCCAGCGTGGAGGATACCCTGGCCCAGGTCCAATCGCTCCTTGGTCTAAAAAGGATCCCCCGGCGTATTGAAGGCCTTGATATTTCAAACCTCCATGGAGACATGGCAGTGGGGACGGTGGTCTCTTTTGTGGACGGTGAACCCCACCCCCAGGGTTATCGTAATTACAGGATCAGGAGGAGTTCAGGGATCGATGATTACGGCATGATGGCCGAAATGGTGGAAAGAAGGCTCAAAAAGGGGGGCCTTCCCGACCTCTTTCTGGTGGACGGCGGCAAGGGTCATCTGAGTGCGGTAAGCCGTGTCATAGACAGGCACACATCCAGTGTTTCGGTCAGCGGGGCCTCGGGTTCCGAAAACAGTTTTGAACCCCCTGAGGTGATCTCCATTGCAAAGGCAGACGAAAGCCGTCGGGAAAAGGGGGAGAAGATCTACATCCCGGGCCGCAAAAATCCCCTTGTCCTGAAGGCCGATCACCCGGTCCTTCTCCTGATGATGCGCATAAGGGACGAGAGCCACCGCAGGGCCGTTACCTACCATCGCGGGCTCAGGAAAAGGAATTTTACAAGGTCCGACCTTGACTCCATCCCCGGTATCGGAAAGATTAAAAAACACCAATTGCTCTTACATTTTAGAGGGATAGATGCAATTTATAATGCTGAACTTGAGGAATTGAAGCAGGCACCGGGTATCAGCTCCGGGTTGGCTGAAAGGATTTTTTCCTTTTTTCACGGGGAAGCGGCCACCTAAATGGTGACGTGGAAGAAAAGGGTCACAAGGCCAAGGTAGATACACAGGCTCAGGACGTCGTTTGAGGTGGTTACAAAGGGGCCGGCCGCAAGGGCGGGATCAATGTTAAGCCTTTTAAGGACCAGGGGCACTGCCGAGCCAACCAGACCTGAAATAAGGATAATAAGTACCATGGCCAGTGTAACTATCAGACCGAGCCTGTAGTCTCCCAGCCAGTGACTCACGATCGCCCCCAGAATAACACCGCAAACCAGCCCGTTGATGGAGGCGACCCTTATTTCCATCCAGAGTCTCCTTCCCATGTTAACCAGACTGATATCTCCTGTGGCCAGCCCCCTTACAACCACGGTGGAGGCCTGAATGCCCGTGTTGCCGCCCATGGCCATTATTACGGGGAAGAAAAAGGTCAGCGCTATTACCTTTTCCAGGGAGTCTGCGAACTGGTTGATGACAAAGGCGGCAAAAATGCCCCCGAACAGGGCCGCGACCAGCCATGGCAGCCTCGCCCTTGAGATCTTTATGGGAGACTCCTCTGTGATTTCCTGATCAATCACCCCGGCCATGAGTGAGAAATCCTCATCCACCTCATCCTCGATCACGTCGATAATGTCGTCATGGGTGATGCGTCCCACCAGACGGTGAAAGTCGTCCACCACAGGGATGTGTACAAGGTCGTACCTCCTGACCAGATCCACCACCTCTTCCTGGTCGGCCTTGGCGTTTACCGAGATGACCTCCGGGTTCATGATCTCGCTGATCTTCCTGTCGGGAGGCTCAAGGA
>DREN01000274.1 GCA_011051075.1 Deltaproteobacteria bacterium
GATTATCCACAGACTGACAGCGGACCCTGTCAGATCCGAGCTTGAGGCCCCCCTGTGGGCCATGGAGAAACAGGTAAATCTGAAATTAATACAGACAACACTTGAGGAGAGACAAACATGGCAGGGAAAAAGGTACCGGAGATCTACTGCTGGCGAACAAGAACAGGCAGGTTAACCGTATATTCGGCATCAACTGAAAGGGGGGCCATCAGGACCTGCCTCGAGATAGACGGCTGTAACGACCCGGTCCCCATCTTCAAGAGGCTCTTCCCAAGGGCAATGGTTGTGGAGGACTACTCCATGAGCCAACCCGTAGTGAAAGCAGTGGAGGCGGCCCTGTCAAACAGGTCTGCGGAAGCCCTACCTCCCATGGATCTGAGGGTCACCCCCTTTCAAAGATCGGTCTTGGAAGCCATAACCGCCATACCTTACGGAGAGACAAAGACCTACGGGGAAGTGGCGGCCATGGTTGGAAAGCCTGCCGGCGCCAGGGCCGTGGGGCAGGTGATGGGGAAGAATCCGCTCCCGCTGATTTTTCCATGACACCGGGTTGTGGCCGTCGGGGGACTCGGCGGTTTTGGAAGCGGGCTTCACGTGAAGGCCTTTCTGCTTGAAAGGGAGGCAGGGATTAGGGTGGTGTAGGATGGGCTATTTTTCCGGTTCTCCCACCCTTTCACGCAGCAGTTGGTCAAAGGCTATCTCGTACTGCGGAGAGCCGGGCAGGATAGACCTGTTCTGTGCCAGCTGGGCCACGATTTCCTCCTCCACCTTGTCGAACTGGATATGGCTCTGGCTTATGACCCGGTTTATCACATGGTAAACCTCCTCATCGGTCCCATAGATCTCTATGACGCTGGGATCATCGATCAGGACCTCCATGAGGTACTGTGTCATATAAAGGGAGTAGGGATTTGGATGGGGAACAAGGGTACGGATGGGGGAGACAAAGTACTCAAAATCAAAGTCCGAGCTATGCAGGGCCTTTTTGAGGCCCCTGAGGATCGATTCGGAAACAGCGGCCGCATTGTCCGTTTCAATGATCTTTTCCTCTAACAGGGCCTGCCAGAGCTTCTTATGTATTTCAGGAAGCTTGAACCTGAAAAACCTCCCCTCCTCGTAAGCGGTCTGTCGCTTATGTCTGTCAAGCTGCCTGATTAACCTGTTATGAACCCTGCCTGCATCCCTCGTATGCATACTCCGCCCTTATGGAAGGTCTTCATTATTCCTTTTTCCCTGAAGGGGCCGACGTACCCTTCTTGTTCGAACCCTCTGCGGCACCCTTGGCCCCTTTTCCGGAGTCAGCCTTTTCCTTACTCCCGCCCGTGTCCCTCTGATGCCCGCCACCGCCCCCTGAACCGTGCTTGGAGGCATAGTCGGTCACATACCACCCTGTCCCCTTCAAATGAAAGGTACTGTGAGAAATAAGCTTTTTCAGCTTGTGAGAGCGGCAGTTCTCACATTCGGTGAGGGGTGGATCTGAAAATTTCTGCAAGGCCTCTAAATGATGTCCGCACTCATCGCATTCGTACTCATAGATGGGCATCCTGCTTACCTCCCTTGTAAATCATAGGTCAACCAATCTGGCACATCCTGTGCCCTTGATAGGAATCAAGGACATAGTCAAGTTTTAAAAGGGAAAAATCCTTCAATATCTCAAATGTAGTTGAGTGAACCCTCTCCTCCTCTTCAAGCCTCTCCTTCTCTTTAGCGTCAAATCTCTGAAAAAAATTACAGAATCTGACGATATGGACCAGCTCGTGGGTAAGGATATATACGAGAAAGGGGAGGAGAGATAGGTGCCTGTCTCTCTTCAACGCCCTCAGAATGAGGTGATCCTGCAGGCAGATAAAGTAAAAATCCCGATCTTTTGTTTTGAGCTCAAAGTCTTCCAAGATCCTCCTGCCCTTACTTAGAACCGCAAGGGCAGATTCGCTTATCTCTCCCATGGTCAGGGAGGATAAGGTCTTAACATCGTAGCAATACCTCTTCCACTGTCCGGTCGAGAGCTTGAAAAAATCCCCGGTGGCATCCTCGGCAATATCCAAGGCATCACTGAGGATCAGAAGTTCGTCTTGTTTGAAAGGGGCCATCTGCACCATTCCAATTTCTGCTTGAGCAAAATTGAAACGTTACCAGCAGTCTTTCATTACGAAACGCCCGGCTCCGATCAGACCCCTCATTCAGCCCGGGCAGCAGGGCCGGAACGGGTTTTGTTCGGGTCTGTGCACAGATAATAAGCCCTAACCCTTGAATGTCAATGCCGGGCCATAATTTTGATGGTGGCGGTGACTGGATTTGAACCAGTGACCCTGCGGATATGAGCCGCATGCTCTGACCACCTGAGCTACACCGCCTGATTGAAAGGGGACTGTCGATTATAGTTTAGCCATATTTTCCCTTTTGTCAATCAAACAAATGGCTCAAAACCCACCAGTACCCCGATCCTTCAATCTTTAATCTCCCAATCCACCTACAGATACTTCTTAACCTCCTCTGTCAGTGCAGGGACAACGTCAAAGAGATCCCCCACCACCCCGTAATCGGCCTTCTGGAATATGGGGGCGTCCTCATCCTTGTTGATCGCTACAATTACCTTTGAGGTGCCCATTCCTGCAAGATGTTGAATAGCCCCGGATATACCACAGGCGATATAAAGGTTGGGTGAAACCACCTTCCCCGTCTGTCCCACCTGGTCCGTATGGGGCCGCCAGCCGGCATCCACCGCAGCACGGGAAGCACCCACGCTGGCGCCAATAAGATCGGCCAGCTCTTCAAGGATATTGTAGTTCTCCGGGCCTTTCATGCCGCGTCCGCCTGAAACTATCTTGTCCGCCTCGGTCAGATCGATCTTCCCGCTCTCGTCCTTGGCTACCTCAACCACTTTTGTCTTGAGGTCCCCATCCTCGAGGGTAAAGGAGGCGTCAACGACCTCCGCCGATCTGGATGGATCAGGTTCGCTGATGGCCATGACTTTGGGCCTGGCCGAGGCCATCTGAGGAACACTGTTCTCAAAAGTAACCTTTGCGTAGGCCTTTCCCGCATAGATGGGCCTGGTCGCCACCAGGTTTCCGTCCTCTATTGCAAAGATGGTGCAGTCCTGTGCCATGGCCACATCCAATCTGGCTGCCAGCCTGCCTGACAGGTCCTTGCCCTGCACAGACGCGCCCAGGATCAGTATCTGCGGATCATCAGTCTTGACCAGTTGGGAAATCACAGACACATAAGCGTCTGTGGTGTATGGTTCCAGCCTGGGATCATCTCCAACCACTACCCTGTCAGCGCCGTACTGGCCCAGTTCAGCAGCCTTCTCCTTGATATTGGACCCTAACAATATGACGGTCAGCTCCTGACCCAAGGCGTCTGCCAGACGCCTCCCCTCGCTGACGATTTCATAGGTTATCTTACGGATCTCACCTTCTCTTTGCTCAGCAATCGTCCAAACTCCCTGTGCCATTCTAAAATCTCCTTGTATAATTACGATCGTTTTCAAATACCTCTGAGGGATTGTCCAACCGTACGATGTGATCGTTCTTTCTAATACCGTAATCCCTCCATCTTCGCTTATCAGAGGACCTTTGCCTCCTCGTGGAGTAACCTGGCCAGCTCGGTCGCCTTTTCCTGAGGCGTCTCCCCTTCAACGATTTTTCCAGCGGCCCTCTCAGGAGGCGGGGTCAACTCCACTATCTTGAGCTTCCTGGCCCCCTCCCCGAATTCAGCGCTATCCAGGCCCAGGTCGGCGATGGTTTTCTCCTCAAGGGGCTTTTTCTTGGCCTTCATGATCCCCGGCAGGGACGCGTATCGCGGCTCATTCAGTCCCTTCTGGGCTGTAATAAGGGCCGGAAGTGTGGACTCTATCACAAGGGTCTCTCCCTCAATGGGTCTTTCGACCTTCACCGATTTGCCATCATCCGCCACCTCCACCTTAACGATCAAGGAAAGCTGAGGGATATCCAAGAGTTCCGCTATAGTTGCTCCGACTACCCCCAGGTCATCATCCACACCGCGCTGGCCCGTGAAGATCAGGTCATAATCCAGGTCCCTGATGGCCGAGGCTATGGCCTTTGCATTGGCAAGGGAGTCACTCCCTTCCAAGGCATCATCGCTGATCAGGATACCCTTGTCCGCTCCCATGGCCAGGGCAGTACGTATTGATTCCGTTACCCTTTTAGGGCCGAGACCCACAACCGTAACCTCTCCCCCATGTTTCTCTTTGAGGCGTAAGGCCTCCTCAACACCGAACTCATCGTACGGATTCATAACCCATTTAATATCATCTGTTACGATCGACTTCCCGTCTGATGCGATCTTGATCTGGCTTTCCGTATCTGGTACCTGTTTAAGACAAACTATAATATTCACTTTATCCTCCTTCCCTACAGATGTTTTTGAGTTAGCGGATTATGGGCACCTCTGTGCTTTCAGGCCCTTATTCCATCCAAAAAAAAGTGGCTGATCTGCTTTGCGACCGTTCTGATATCATATTGTCTTCTCGTTGACAATACCCAAAATCGCGATACCTCATCCAGTGCCCCAAAAAATGCCCTTTTGACCACCTTGGGGATCACTTCTTTCCTGAAAACTCCCCTTTTTTGTCCCTCGACGATGATACCCTCGATCATGTCCAGATAGTAAATGAACTGTTCATTCCTGTACTCTTTCATGAACTTGCCACTCTGCCGGAGCTCCACCTGAATAATCTCCGCCATGTCATGGTTATTCTCGATGAGACCAAGGTGTGTTGCTGCAAACCGTTCAAGTTTTTCTGCAGGGTCATCTATGTCTGATAACTGCTCAGCCATATTTTCAATAACCGCCTTCATCTGTTCCTCAAACAGGGAGATCAGGATGTCATCCTTGTTATCAAAATAGATGTAGATGGTTCCGTCCGCGACCCCGGCCTCTCTGGCGATCTCCGATATCCTGGAGTGGTAAAAGCCATTTCTGGCAAAAATCCTCGTGGCAGCCTCTATGATTCGATAATACTTCTCACTCTTCTTTTTTTTTCCCATAGTCGAACGGTCTCGTAAAACGTCAAGAGATGCCCAGGTCTGCAAACCCAGACACCACCCGAGTACAATGGTTCCAAGTCTTGGGATGCGCAGGACTCACACCCTGGATCCCTAAATCCCGCGTCCCGCAGGACTCTATACCCACACAAAAAATCCTTCTCACACGGGCGTGACAACCCGTATTCCATCAATGAATGATGCTTCATTCATGAAGTGAATACCACTGCCTACAAACAGTGTCAAGACCTTTTCTGTGCTGAGGGATTTGCGCTGTACCCATTTTTTTGCCAAGCTTGGTGGCCCACAGCCGGGCCAGCAGAAAGATGCGGGGACACCACCCCGGCGATTACCGCAGTCCACATGGCGCGTACCAGACAGTCATCCCTTCCGTTGCCACGCCGATCTTCAAGTTCCCAAACGATCTTCTCATCGTGCAGATTATCGCGCACCAGGTAGAAACGGTCTAAATCTGAACGAGCTCCAACATAGTTCCACGAGAACGGAGAAAGGTTGATAATAGCCGCCATGTTTTTCCCTTCGTAAAATATCGTCAGTACACTATATCCTGCGATCCTTTACGGCTATCATACATTATTTAGTAAAGGGTGTTAAAATAATCGGGTAATAATGCAATAAAAAC
>DREN01000197.1 GCA_011051075.1 Deltaproteobacteria bacterium
CTCGGCCATAGCAGAATCAGAGCCCATCCCCACGGGCATACAGGGCTTCCTGTACGATATAAGGACCTCCTGCATCGCTTTCATGTTCGTGTTCAACCCGGATCTCATACTCCACAACATCAGCAACTGGCCCCAGGCCCTCCTCATATTCGGCATGGCCCTTGTGGGGATCTCGGCGTTTGAGTGCTTTGCCCAGGGGTGGTGCCTGACCCGCAACAGATGGTACGATGTCCCGTTTTTTCTGGCAGCGGCCTTTATCCTGTTTCATCCCGGGGGGATCGCCCCCCTGGTGAATCTCGACCATTCCATGAGGTACTGGCTCTTCCCAGTGGGACTTGTCATCTACGGCCTGGTGGTACTCCTTCAGAAGATAAGGATAAGGAGGGGATGGGCCTGATTTGGGCTTGACCTGGAGCTGGATTGTCAGGATACTGGATGCTGGACATCCCGCCGGGGCGGGACTGGATTGGCTGGGGCGTAGATGTTGGGGTTTTAGAAAGTCAAATTCGTGTGGGAGCGGCAACCCTTAAGGGGGAAAGGACGGATAAGATGAAGGTTTTGATCGTTGGGAGCGGGGGGCGTGAACACGCCCTTGCCTGGAAGGCGGCCCAGTCGGGGCGGGTTGAACGGGTCTATGTGGCGCCCGGCAACGCTGGAACGGCCGGGGAGGCCAAGGTGGAGAACGTGGGTGTCGGCTCCGGGGAGATTGAGGCCCTGATCGATTTTGCCCGGGATAAGGGGATCGATCTTACCATTGTGGGCCCTGAGGCCCCCCTGGTGGCGGGTATCACGGATGAGTTTAACCGCGCGGGCCTTAAATGCTTTGGCCCCACCGGTAAGGGGGCCCAATTAGAGGGCTCCAAGGCCTTTTGCAAGGACTTCCTTGCCCGACACCAGATACCCACGGGCGAGTACAGGACCTTCACCGAACCGGACCCGGCGATCACCTACATCCTTGAAAAGGGCGCCCCCATCGTGGTTAAGGCCGACGGTCTGGCCGCGGGCAAGGGCGTGATAATCGCCCGGACAGAGACCGAGGCGGTTGAGGCTGTCCAGGAGATGCTGTCGGGGAAGTCCTTTGGCCCGGCCGGGGAGAGGGTTATCGTTGAAGAGTGCCTTCAGGGTGAGGAGGTCAGTTTCATCGTCATGGTGGACGGGGAGCATATCCTTCCCCTGGCCACCTCCCAGGACCATAAGGCCCGTGATGATGGGGATAAGGGACCAAACACCGGGGGGATGGGGGCCTATTCGCCCGCCCCGGTGGTGACGCCTGTCATCCATGAACGGATCATGGGGGAGGTGATCGAACCCACCGTAAGGGGCATGGCCTCCGAGGGGAATCCCTACACCGGGTTCCTTTACGCCGGTCTCATGATAGGAGAGGATGGCACGCCCAAAGTGCTCGAGTATAACTGCCGTTTCGGTGACCCTGAAACCCAGCCCATTATCATGAGACTCAGGTCCGACCTGGTGGAGATCTGCCTGGCCGCGCTGGAAGGCCGCCTGGACCGGGTTCATGCTGAATGGGATGATCGCGCCGCCCTGGGCGTGGTAATGGCCGCGGGCGGGTATCCGTTGAGCTACCGGAAGGGGGACCCGATTTCAGGTCTGCCCGAAGAGGAGGAGGAAGGGCTCAAGGTCTTTCACGCCGGGACCAGGATGGAGAAGGGGAGTGTTGTCACCAGCGGCGGAAGGGTCCTCTGCGCCACGGCCCTGGGGTCCACGGTCAGGGAGGCAAGGGCAAGGGCCTATGAACTGGCGCGGGGGATACGCTGGAGCAACGTCTATTTCCGCACGGACATCGGCTACCGTGCGCTGGAAAGAGATGGATAGTCTCCCCCTGTCAGCCGCACTTGGTAAAACCGCAGAAATGGCAGGTCATGCACCCCTCTTCAAAACTGATGGTCTGGCCGCATTCAGGGCAGGTCTCCCCTGAGAGGCTGTTCTTTTTCCCGCCGTTATTTTTTTTCGGTCCGTCCTTGAGGTATCGCTGTTTGAGGACCCTGCTGATGGCGTCCGGGATGGAGAGGACCAGCCCGCCTTTCTGGAATACGGGGTGCTCGCCTCCTATCCCCTCCAACTGGTCCACAATCTTTTCCACCTTTACCCCGGCCCTGAGGGCCAGGGACACGAGCCTGCCGATGGCCTCGGTCTTGGCCGTGGTGGACCTCCCCGACTTGCCTATGGTGGCGAATACCTCAAAGGGCCTGTCTTCGTACTCGGTGACCGTCACGTAGAGGGCCCCCAACCCGGTCATTACCTTAGTTGTGAAACCGTACAGGATCTCGGGCCGCTCTTTCACCGCCGTCATGAATCCGCTTGCAGTGGCCTCCTTATCCTTTTGGGTAAAGGAAAGCACCTGGTCTTCCTTGCTTCCGTCCCTGTAGATGGTAACTCCCTTGCACCCCAGTTCATAGGCCAGGTCATAGACCTTTTTCACGTCCTCAACCGTGGCGTCCCGGGGAAGGTTCACCGTCTTTGACACGGCGTTGTCCGTGTACTTCTGAAAGGCGGCCTGCATTCTGATATGCCACTCGGGTGTCACATCGTGGGCAGTGGCAAAGATCCTTCTCTCCTGTTCGGGTACCTCCTCCAGCTCCCTTACGCTCCCTTCCCTGGCGATGGCGTCCATAAGCTCGGGAGAGTAGAAACCCTTTTCCCTGGCCACCTTCTCAAAGTATGGGTTCACCTCAACGAGCCTGTCGTTGTCCATGACGTTTCTAACAAAGCTGAGGGCGAAAAGGGGCTCTATACCGCTGGAGCAGTCCGCAATGATGCTCAGGGTGCCGGTGGGCGCTATGGTGGTGGTGGTGGCGTTCCTGTAGGAGCAGCCCTTCCGGTCTCTGAAGGTGCTCTTGTCAAAATTGCCAAAGACCCCCCTCTCCCCTGCCAGCTCCTTTGATGCCTCGTGGGATTCCCTCTGGATGAAGCCCATGACCTTTTCCGCCGTTTCAAGGGCCTCCTCCGAGTCGTAGGGTATCCCGAGCTGAAAGAGCATATCGGCAAAACCCATGACCCCCAGGCCTATCTTCCGGTTTCCCTTCACCATACGATCGATCTCGGGGAGCGGGTATCTGGACATGTCAATGGTATCGTCTAAGAACCGGACGCTCCATCTGACCACCTCCTTGAGCCCGTCGTAGTCGACGGCAGGCCCCTGGTCAAAGGTCTTTACGAATTTGGCCAGGTTTATGGACCCCAGGTTGCACGCCTCAAGGGGGAGGAGGGGCTGCTCCCCGCAGGGGTTGGTGCTCTCTATCTCACCTAATTCAGGGGTGGGGTTGTCTCTATTGATCCTGTCCAGGAAGATTATGCCCGGATCTCCGTTCTCCCAGGCCTGCTCCACCAGTCCATGGTAGATCTCCCGGGCGTCCAGTTCCCCGGCCTTGCGGTTGTCCCTGGGGTCTATCAGGTCGTAGGGCTCGTTCTTCCTGACACTCTCCATAAAGATGTCGGTGACCGCCACGGAGATATTGAAGTTGTTCAGCTCCCGGTTTTCCCTCTTGCAGTAGATGAACTCCCTGATGTCTGGATGATCGACCCTCAGAACGGCCATGTTGGCGCCCCTGCGGGCCCCCCCCTGTTTCACCTGCTCGGTGGCCGTGTTGAAGATCCGCATGAAGGAAACAGGACCCGAGGCGATCCCCCCGGTTGTGCCGACTCTGCTCCTGGCCGGTCTGAGGCGGGAGAAGGAGAACCCTGTCCCCCCGCCCGACTTGTGGATAAGGGCCGCGTTCTTGAGGGCGTCAAAGATCCCCTCCATGCTGTCCTCCACCGGGAGCACGAAGCAGGCCGCCAACTGCCCTATCTCCCGTCCCGCGTTCATAAGGGTGGGCGAGTTGGGAAGGAACTTGAACTCGGTCATCATCCTGTAGAAGATCTCAGTCATTTCTCTGACCTTTTCCTCGCCCCCGTACTTCTTCTCAGCCCTGGCGATAAACCCGGCCACCCGGCTGAACATCTCCTCAGGGGTCTCAGCTATCCGACCGTCGTTGTCTTTTTTCAGGTACCTCCTTTCAAGGACACGCCTGGCGTTTTCAGAAAGGACCGGACCCCTCTTTATAAAGATGGAGCTGTCCAGCCTGAGAGGGGATGTCTTGGAGAGTCCGAACTCCAGGAGTTTTGCCTCGATCATGGCCTCGATCATGGACATGGTAATGGTCTCCGTCTTCATCTTGGCCATCTCCTTAAGGAGAAACCGGCTGATGTCCATGGCCTGGTCCGTGTTGATGGGGTTTTCCCTGACCAGGAGATCGGAAAACCGGTTGTGATCAAGCCTGTACGCGCCGAGATCAAAGACCTCATCCTCTGTCCTTAAAACCTTTGCCTGCTGACCCATGGACATCCTCCTGCGTGGAAATATGGGATCGGTGCGTCCCCGATAAACGTCTCGGAAATTCTACAACCTAATTGAAAATAAAAGTATTTTAGTGGCATCTTTCTTTAGGCCGACCACATGGAATATTGGAACGTTGAAATTAGAAATTTGGCCTTCATCCTTTTGTGCTATTGATGAACATATTCAATTTTGGAACGATTTCCCTAATCCCGCCCTGCGGGACTACTTTCCAATTTCAAATTTCAAGCCGTGAACGGCTGCCAGCATTCCAATTGTGAGCGAAGAAGCGAACCAAGTTCAACCGATAAAGCCTCTGGGGAGACGGTTCATCCCCCCTTGCCTGTCTCCTTGAAATAGGGTATTAAACGGCTGGCGGGTATCTGTCTGAAGATGGATCAATGGACCATGAGCCCCGGGACCTCCCCACGGGGGACAACCCTGGGCCTGCCTGACGCAGGGAAATCAAAGACCCATACCCGAGATCCATTCAGGACCTTCCATTATGCACACTATATGTAGTATGTCAAGGAAAAAACATACACTATATCTGACAATCCTTAGGGAGGAGGACTAATTCCTTGAAACTTCTTGAGAAAAAAGATCATCGCTCAATCGGGGGGCCGGTGCGTGCCTTCTCTTTCCTGATAGCCGTTTTCATAATCCTCTGTCTGACCTCATCTCTCCACGCTGCTTCGGTAACCGAGGGCGCCCAGAGGTTCACCCTGAGCAACGGTTTTACCGTCATACTCAAAAGGGACACAGCCGCGCCCGTGGCCGCCATCCAGATCTGGGTCAAGACCGGGAGCGCCAACGAGACAGAGGAGGAGGCCGGTATCACCCATCTGATCGAACATATGATCTTCAAGGGCACACCCACCAGGAAGACCGGAGAGATCGCCAGGAGCATCGAGGCCTCGGGGGGGAACATCAACGCCTATACCTCCTTTGACAGGACCGTGTACCATGTGGAGATACCTTCTGACCGGTTTAACACCGGGCTTGAAGTGCTCCTGGACGCGGTGCAGCACTCCCTTTTTGACCCGGGTGAGCTTGAGAGGGAAAAGGAGGTGGTCCTGGAAGAGTACAGGCGCTCCCTGGATATTCCTCAGAGGGAGTTGAGCCGGGCCATGATGGCACTCTGTTATAAAAAGCATCCCTACAGACGTTCCATCATCGGGTATGAAAAGACCATCCGCTCCTTTGATCGCCGGGCCATCCTAAAATATATGGACAAGTGGTACACCCCTTCAAACATGGTCCTGGTGGCGGTGGGGGACTTCAACATTGATGAGGCCCTCAAGCTC
>DREN01000402.1 GCA_011051075.1 Deltaproteobacteria bacterium
CAATTCCTCAATACCTCAACTCCTTGATTCGCAATCCAGGCATGTCCACCCTGGCGGATCTACCCGGCTTAGGGGATATTCAATTCACATGTTGAAATCATCGCCCAGGTAAACGCTCCGGGCTATCTTGCTCTTCACGATGCTTTCAGGGGGGCCCTCTTCAATAATCCTGCCCTGGTTTATAATATAGGCCCTGTCGCAGGCGTTCAGCGTCTCTCTCACGTTATGGTCAGAGATTATGATGCCGAGGCCCCGTTTCCTCAACTGCCTGATGATCTCCTGAATATCGTTTATTGCGAGGGGGTCAATCCCCGCAAAGGGTTCATCTAAAAGCATAAACCTCGGTTCCGTGATAAGGGCCCTGGTTATCTCAAGCCTCCGCCGTTCTCCCCCGGAAAGGGACATGGCCTTCTGCTTCGCCAGGTGGTCAATGCCCAATTCTGTCAGGGCCTCCTGGATTCGCGACTTTCTCTTGTGGGAAGGGACGTTCAGGATCTCCAGAATCGCGAGAAGGTTCTGCTCCACGGTGAGCTTCCGGAACACGGACGGCTCCTGTGCCAGATAGCTGATCCCCTTCCTGGCCCTGCGGTACATGGGGTAAGGGGTGATATCGACCCCGTCCAGGAAAATCACACCCTCTTCAGGGTGGGTAAGACCCACCATCATGTAGAAGGTAGTGGTCTTGCCCGCCCCGTTGGGTCCAAGGAGGCCCACTATCTCCTCTCTTTCTACCTCTATGTTAACCCGATCGACAACCCTCTTTCCACTGTAGATCTTGACCAGGCCCTCGGCCTGCAGTATTTCATCTGCCACTGCCAAGGCCCTGTCCCTTCTCCTGCCCGGGAAAGATAACGGCCCGCACCTTCTTGTCCTTCAGGCTTTCTACGACGCTTCGATCCTCCTTAAGAAAAAGCGTTATCTGATCTCCCTCCACAAAGTTGTTTCCCTGCTTGACCACCGGTTTTCCGGTAAGCACCAGTTTCTGGTCCGAATGATAGTAGACCGCCTTTTTTCCCGTGGCGGTTCCACCCTCGGCCCGGACGATTTTCACCCCCCCGGTGGCGATTACCCGGTCTATCTTGGTGCCTGCCTCTTCGGGTCCCTTATCTTCCCGGGCTTCCACGTAGTAGATCACCATCTTCTGGCAATAAACATTGAAACCTTCCATGAGGGCCTCCACATCCCCCTGGAAGGTTATTATCCTCTTCTTGTTATCGGCCTCCAGTGTGGTGGAGTTTATCACTATGGGTTTTGACGGCCCTTTTTCACCCATGTTTTTCCCGTTTTCGCACTGTGCAATATACGGCCACAGGCAGAATGATAACAGGAGGGTAGAAAACACCAAAAAGCTACGTTTCAACTCTTTCATGGGATCACAGACTCCTCACTGTCTATTCGGGTGGTAACCTCTGATAAGATCCTGATCTTCTCCCTTGTCATATCCGCGAAAAGGCCCTTGCCCTTCACACTGAAAAAAGGGCCTGTTACCCTGACAGGTTTTTCCGTCCTCACATATCCCGCCTTTTCGTCTATCAGGGCGTAGTCAGTGAATACCCTGTATTTATTGCTATAAAGTCCTTCAAGGTCACCCCATATCTCAATTTTCCCCGAATCCTTGAAGTAAGTACCCCTTTTCCCCGTGAGTTCGAAGGCGGGTTTCCCTTCAGGCTCCACCTTCAACTTGAAGTCGAAAAACCGTATGGTCTTCATATCTTCGGAGAACCGGACCTCCCTGGCGTCCAGTACCCACTTTACCTTATCGTCCGGGTCTTCCTGGCGGTACTGGACGTCTTTCAGTTCAAGTCCTTCCCCAGAGACAATGTTCTTTATGAGCGCGGTGGTCTTGACAATGTCTTTTCCCGATCTTGCAAGAAAAACAGCAACCAGGATCAACAACGCCCCCACTCCGAACAGGGGCCAGTGTCTCTTGAAGGGTATTCTCATGGAGACCGTACTATATCAATCCCGGCTCTGTTCTGTAAAGCCTATTGAGGGCCAATCTCCCCTCTCCTTAAGGATCAGCTCGCACAACTCCCTCACGGCCCCGCGGCCCCCCCTCTTCTCAGTTACAAAATCGGCTGCATCGCGAACCTCCCCCACCGCGTCGGCAACCGCTACTCTCAGGCCTGTCTCCCCGAACACGTCCAGGTCGGGAAGATCATCGCCAATGGAACATACCTCGATCTTCCCGAGTCCCTTTTCCCTGATTATCTTCCTGCACAGGATCTTTTTGTCTTCTACCCCCTGCCAGACCTGGCCTATACCCAGCTCCACGGCCCTCTGTTTCACCACCTCTGATTTTCGCCCGGAGACAATAACCACCTCTACGCCGGCGGACATGAGCAGCTTCAGGCCAAAACCATCCTTTACGTCAAAGGATTTGACCTCCTCCCCCTTTTCGTTCATGGTAATCCGACCGTCCGTCAATACACCGTCAACGTCCAGGATCAGCATCTTAATGGCGGCCAATCTCTCGTCCATCTCATTACCACCTAAGCTCCCTCCGTGCGGGGCCATGGCCTTAACCCATGGGCCCCGGAACCCCTGAAGAGCTTCAAGAAGAAACTGAACCACCGGGGAAAAACCGAGAGGCCGGTGAAGGCGTCTTGTTTTTTTCTATTCCGGGTTATCCCCTTTTATCTGCCGGATTCAGCCCTCCGGCATGATCCTCCCGGGACCTATGACCCGGTGACCTAAGATGATAACGGGGATCAGGACCTTACGAGCCCATGTATCTCTTTGAGAACGCGGACCAGGTCCTCAACCTCATGGAGGGGCAGTGAATTGGGTCCGTCGCACAGGGCCCTGTCCGGATCGGGGTGGACCTCTAAGAAAACCCCGTCCGCACCTGCTGCAACCGCGGCCCGGGCAAGGTAACTGACAAACTCCCTCTCCCCCCCTGAACGGGTCCCCTCACCACCCGGGAGCTGCACACTGTGAGTGGCATCAAATACAACGGGGAAGCCGAATCTCTTCATGATGGGGATCGATCTCATATCCACCACCAGGTTGTTGTAACCAAAGGAGGTTCCCCGCTCAGTGATGAGGATACCACGGCCACCCGTTGATGTCACCTTTTCGATGGTGGGGCCTATGTCGCCTGGAGATATGAACTGTCCCTTCTTGATGTTGACCGTGCGGCCTGTCAGGGCTGCAGCCAGGATCAGATCGGTCTGCCTGCAGAGAAAGGCAGGGATCTGGATCACGTCAAGGACCCGGGCAGCGCTTTCTACCTGGTCCACCTGGTGGACGTCTGAAAGGACCGGCAGGCCGGTCTCATCTTTCACCTTTTGAATAATCTCAAGACCCTTTTCCATGCCCGGTCCTCTGTAAGAGCCCAGTGAGGTCCTGTTTGCCTTATCGTAGGATGTCTTGAATATGACCGGGACATGAAGCTTTTCTCCCGTCTCTCTCAGGAAACGGGCGATCTCCAGGGTCTTACCCTCGTCCTCAATAACACAGGGACCGGATATCAGAAAGAAAGGAGCATCTGCCCCCAGGCTCAACGAACCGATTTTTATTCTATGTTCCATGGCACTTACACCCGTTACGGTCAAAGACCACTGTCTTCAGAAAAAAGCCTATATCAAGGCCCGGTTAAAGTCAAGATCAGTAGACCCTGCCTGCGGGTTCACTTGCGCCACAGGCCCCCTGCATCTCCATCCATACTTCCGGCCCCAGGTGACATCCCACCTGCGCCACGTTTTGGAATTTGTAATTTTGATATTGCCTGTAATTCGGTTCTCCTTTAGCGGGTTTGGGATTTGAAAGGAGGGTACCATGACAAGACCTTTGATTGTACTATTGTCATGTCAACTGTCGAGTGTCGGGTAAAGGCGCTTCAGTTTGATCCGTGCATTCTCAGACGTGAACTGCCAATTTACCTTAGAATCCTTGTTGTTTCTGAATTTCTGCCAGACCTGATGATTCTCTCGCTACAACCTTAATGTCATCGATTCGTCGGTTTAAGCACTGACCAATCAGGACATTCAACTCAATCTCAGCCATGTTCAGCCAACTCCCGTGCTTGGGCGTGTATATAAACTCAAACCGGTCCAATAAGGCTTTAGCTTCCTCAGGTGGAAATGTTTCATATAAAGACCCCGGTTTATGAGTGTTCAGGTTGTCCATAACCAATGTTATCCTTTCCGCTCCTTCATACCTACCGGCACTATCTTGCAGGAAACGAGCCCTGGCCGGGCAAGTATTTATCTCGGTGATTTTAGTAAGTGGTTCGTCCCCCCAGGGCTCGCAAGCTACTATATATCTGCTACTAAGCATCCGTAAACAATCGGAGAAAAGAAGGTAACACTTTCTCTGTAAAGACGGAAGGAGGAAGTGTAGTGGAGAAGAGAAGCCAGTTTTCGCAAAAGGACAAGCTGAAGGTTTTACGGAGTGGGGAGAATATTGGTATAGTGAAGTCAGCGCAGTTGGCAGGAGTTCATTACTCGACGGTATATGAATGGCGTGGGAAACTTGAGGTTCTGGGAGAGGAGGCATTCCTTGCCTACCGGCCTAAATCCCGTGGCCGTGGGGTAAAGAAGGTTACCAAGGAGCAGGAAAAGGCGGTTCTTGACACCTTTAACGGCAATGTGTATAATCCACACAAAATGAATAGCCGGGAGATTATTCAAAAATTAAGAGACGATGGATGGGTGCTTCACCATACAAAAGGTGACCACTATCAATTCAAACATCCTGAAAAAACAGGTGAAGTTACTGTTCCGCATCCCAAGAAAGATATTGCTATCGGGACATTACGAAATATTTTCCGGCAAGCCGGATGGGATTGGAGGTGAAACATGAAATATCCTATTGTTATCCATAAAGATGCGAGCTCGGATTATAGTGTGACTATTCCCGACCTTCCTGGGTGTTTTTCCGCTGGTTCAACATTGGAAGAGGCAATTAATATGGCCCAGGAAGCGGCTGAATGTCATATTGAAGGGATACTTATTGATTCCGAGCCGATTCCCATACCATCAGACATTGAAGTACATAAGGACAATCCAGACTTTAAGGAAGGTATTTGGGCCTTGGTTGAGGTAGATATCAGCAAACTCTCATTAAAATCAAAACGGATAAATATCACGATGCCCGAAAGACTGATCAGGATAGTTGATCAATATGCTAAACGATATGGCTCAACCAGATCAGGGCTTCTTTCTCAAGCCGTTACGGAATATATGGCCTCACATCGATAGATTATCAAAGCACAAGTAAGTTCTCAAATTCTTCCTCAAAACTCAGCTCATTGCTGAAAGGCAGCACCTTCTCAATGGTTCCGGCGATTTCATCCAATTCGGAATCGAGATCGAGGGTAAGAGAAGAAAGCTCAGTCTTGAGGCTTTCAAGTGTTACCTTCAACTCATCCTGGGGGACGTGCCGGGAGAGGAACTCTGCGGATTGAAGTACAAATTCCCTGAAGCTCAAAGGCTTTACATAATATTCGTTTCCCTCGATTCCCCGGCCGGGGATCAGTTCTCCCTTTTCCTTTGGTTTTACTGCATTAGAACCTGTGGCAAGAACAGAGCCTGTCCTCAGGATACCCCGATCCGCCAGATACTTAAGCTCCAGATTCCAGTCATCAACAGAAGTAATTTCATCTAATAAAAAGAAGATACGGTCAGAATC
>DREN01000191.1 GCA_011051075.1 Deltaproteobacteria bacterium
CCTTATTGCCGAGGCCATAAGAAAGGGGGCCTTTGAGGGTATATCGCCCGAGGCCCTGGCAGGAGGACTGGCCCCCTTTGTGTGGGACCGGGACCAGGAAGTGGAACTGAGGGTAAAGGGGGCCCTGGACCTGAGCGTGATAGAGGCCGTCTTTGAAAGACTTCTCAAACGGATTGAGGAGATCAGATCCCTTAAGGACAAGCGGGGATTTCAGAGCCCGCCACTCATGTTCTGGCCGGGGGCCGCCCTCTTCATGTGGGCCAAGGGTGTCCCGTGGAACCAGCTCCTCCACTTCGTGCCGGCCGACGAGGGGGATATGGCCTCTCTCATCATGAGGACGGCGGATCACCTGAGGCAGGTGGCGGCCCTGAGGGAAACCCATCCCGACCTTGCCGCCTCAGCCTCGGAAAGCGTTGAACTCATACTCAGGGAGCCGGTTTATATACTCTGATCTCCGGTGCGGAAGACCAGGGCCGCATATTTCAGCGGGTGTAAATTCCGCCCTGGAAGAGCCGTTTCCGTTTGGTCCCGCCAGCGCCTCACCGTCTGGACGTCCATAATGATCAAAACAGCTGGGTATCTATTGTCCCGCGCATTCTCCGGCTGCCAGGGGTGATGCCATTGCCCCGTGCCCCCTCTTCAGGCCCCTTGCAAAAAAACGCCCGCTCTGCAAGGAGCGGGCGTTTCTTCTTAAAGCCTGATTACCCCCAAAAGGGATTTTCGGCACGTACTATTCAGCCTTTGCCGCCTCTGACTGGTAGTAGTCCATGAGGATCTTGGCCACTTCAGGCCGCGCGAACTCGGGGGGCAGGTCTTCGCCCGCGGCTAACATGGCGCGGACCTTGGTCCCTGAGAGGATTACCCAGTCGTCCTTGGTGTGATCGGTGACGCTCCCCATCATGATGACCTTACCCAGCTTCTTGGAGTAGGCCGTATGGTCTCCGCGGAAGATGTCTATGAGGAGGTCGTCCTTGGTTATGTCGTCAAAGATGGTCTGAGCGTCAAAGGGGCCGTAGTAGTCTCCCACACCGGCATGGTCTCGACCCACGATCAGGTGGGTGCAGCCCATGTTCTGGCGGAATACGGCGTGGAGCACCGCCTCCCGGGGACCGGCGTAAAGCATGTCAAAGCCGTACCCGGTAATAAGGGCGGTGTTGGGCTCGAAGTAGAGCTCAACCATCTTCCGGATGGCGGCGTCCCGCACGTCAGCGGGGATATCACCCTTTTTGAGCTTGCCAAGGAGCATGTGGATCACTGCTCCGTCTGCGTTTACCGCCTCCATGGCCATCTTGACCAGGCCCTCGTGCGCCCTGTGCATGGGATTACGTGTCTGGAAGGCCACAACGGTCTGCCATCCCAGCTTCTGGATCTCCTCCCGGATCTGCATGGCGGTCCTGAAGGTCTCGGGGAAGTCAGTGGCGAAATAGGAGTAGTTAAGTACCTGGATGGGGCCTGAAATGCCGATCCTGCCCACGGTGTTGAAGGCGTTGACCCCGGGATGCTCCATGTCAGAGGTGCGGAATATCTTTTCGGTCATCATGGCCATCTCGTCGTCAGTATATTCCTCGATGGCCTCCACATCCTGGATGGCGATCACGGGATTTCCTTCCACGTTGGGATCAAGCAGGGCGATACGCCTGGCATCCTTGATGGCGCCGGCGTCTTTCACCATGTTCAGCACCGGGGTGGGCCAGAAAAAGCCGTCGGCCATGTGCATATTTTCGGCCACCGATAGGGCATCGGCCTTGTTCATAAAGCCGGTCAGGGGATTAAAATACCCGGAGCCCAACATGACGGCGTTTCCGGCGGCCGCGGAGCTGATGACGATAGAAGGAAGGCCTTCGGCCTCCTTGAGCAGTTCAGCCCTTTTGGCGTCATCTTCAACGTATAACGGGTTTAGTGTTTCTGAACCATGGGGTTTAATCATTGTTTTCTCTCCTGTTTCTAAGATTATAGGTTAAAGAATGGGGATCCTCATGATCCCTGGTGTCATAGCCGTCCATAATGTGAAACATCCGTTTCAGTCACATTCTGCGCTCCCCAAAATATGGGTTAGCAAGTGCCATTTAACATGTTATTTTATCCATGTCAAATAATACTTAAAACCTGCATTCCGTTTTTTGAAGAAGATATATAAAACTCACTATTTCAACACGTTGGGGAAGATGAGTCTGCCAGGGCGCTGGACCTTCATTGAAGAAGGGAGAGACATTCCGAAGGCAATTATCCACCTGAAATACAGGTTATCGAATTATAGAACAACCTCCCCCTAATCCGCTCCCTGGGAGATCTCCGGTTTCATCCGGTCTCACTCTTTCCTCCCTTGACGATTTGGCTTTGCCCCTGCGCGGGTGTATGTGATATACCTTATATCAGCACGAAATCTTTGGAGCAACCACGGGTCCAGGACTTATAGGCGACCCTCATGGGAATGAGGCGGGAAAGGCGTAAGGCGAAAGGCTCAAGGAGTAAGGGGTAAATGTCTCGGGCCAGAGGCATAACCTGTGCATCATGGCCCACAGGGAGGCTCTGAAAGGGAACAGTACAAGCTTACAGAAAAACATTTTCTTGAAAACTATAGATATTCATGACAAGGGACAGAACAAAGCTCATAGTCATAGGGGTTATCCTCCTGCTCCTCTTTCTCTGGTTCAGAAAGGACAATACATCCCGTTTCTTTGGTTCAGGCCCGCCGGCCGGGTCCCTGGACTTCAACGCCTCTGAGTCCGATGACCCATCCAGGCCTGTTGTGGTGTCCGCGGATGAAAAGATAAACATGGATGTCTTTGAAGAGGTCCATCCGGCGGTGGTGAATATTGCCACCACCATACTGGGCATGAACTTCTGGATGGAGATTATTCCCAGGCAGGGTCAGGGGTCCGGCTTTGTCATAGACAGGCGGGGCTACATCATGACCAACAATCACGTGGTGGCCAACGCTCAGAAGATCATCGTGACCATGTCCGGGGGGAAGAAGGTCCGGGCCACCCTTGTGGGCAGGGACCCCAGGTCTGACCTGGCCGTCATCAAAATCCCGTCGGGAGATGTGGACAGGGTGGCCCGCTTGGGGGACTCCGACAGTGTCCGGCCGGGCCAGAAGGCCATTGCCATCGGCAACCCCTTCGGCCTCTCCCACACCCTTACCACCGGTATTGTAAGCGCCCTCAACAGGAGTATAAGGAGTGAGGACGGGAATCAGATAGACGATCTCATACAGACCGATGCCGCCATAAACCCGGGGAATTCAGGGGGCCCCCTCCTCAACTCCAACGGTGATGTAATAGGTATAAACACAGCTATCTTCAGCCTGTCAGGGGGCTATCAGGGTATAGGCTTTGCAATACCCATCAACATGGCAAAACAGGTGGCCACGCAGTTGATCACATCAGGAAAGGTGGCAAGACCATGGCTCGGTATCTCGGGAATGTCCATAACCCCCTATATCTCAGAGGGGCTCAACCTGGGGGTTCACGAGGGGATCCTGGTGGTTCAGGTAATCAGAGGCAGTCCCGCCTATCAGGCCGGGTTGCGGGCCGGAAACAGGGAGGTGGCCGTGGGAGGGATCAGGTTCCGCCTGGGAGGAGATGTCATCGTGGCCGTGGACGATGAAAAGGTCTCCAACATGGAGCAACTTGTCCGCAAGCTGAACAGGATGAGGGTCGGTGATACCATCACCCTTCATGTATTGAGGGACGGCCTTCCCAGGGAGGTCAACGTGTTGCTGGCGGAAAGCCCTTGAGTGGATTGATGATTGTCGATTGATGATTGGTGGAGCAAAGGCTTGCTCGGGCAAAGATCCATAATTCATCTTGATATGGATGCCTTTTACCCTGCGGTGGAGGTCCTGGATAACCCTGAACTGAAGGGGAAACCCGTCATCGTCGGCGGTCCCAGGCAAAGGGGTGTGGTGTCGTCCGCCTCCTATGAGGCAAGGAGATTCGGGGTGCATTCGGCCCAGCCCATGGCAACTGCCAGGCGTCTCTGCCCCCACGGGATATTCATGCCGGTCAGGATGGCCAGGTACAGGGAGGTTTCAAGAGAGGTCTTCGCCATATTCCGATCCTTCACCCCGCTGGTGGAGCCCCTTTCCATTGATGAGGCCTTTCTCGATGTTACGGGTATGGAACGTCTCATGGGTCCGGCCCCACTGATCGCCCGGAAGACAAAGGAGGCGGTGCTTGAAAAGACGGGGCTTACGGTCTCCGCCGGGGTGGCCCCCTCGAAATTCGTGGCGAAAATAGCCTCTGACCTTGACAAGCCCGACGGACTCACCACGGTGCCGCCTCACCGGATCCAGGAGTTTCTGGACCCCCTCCCCGTAGGCAGGATGTGGGGGGTTGGAAAGGTAACCCGCCGGGCACTGGCTGAACTCAAAGTGGAGACCTTCAGGGACCTGCGACAGGTCCCCGTTGAAGCCCTGGAGAGGAGGTTTGGAAAGATCGGGCCGGTCATGCATCTCCTCTCAAGGGGGATTGACGAAAGGGCTGTGGAGCCTGAGAGGGAGACGAAGTCGATCGGTCACGAACAGACCTTTATAAAGGATATCCTGGACCTGGATCAGCTCAGAAAGGAGATTCTCTTCCTGGCCAACAGGGTTGCCCACAGGATGCACCGGGAGGGGTTTACAGGCGGCACCGTTTCCCTGAAGGTGAAGTACAGCGATTTTACGCAGATAATCAGGTCCGCAACACTGAGTGATCCCACTGATGACAGCCAAGAAATATACACTACTGCCTGCCGTCTGCTTATTAAAAAGACAGCCGCGGGCAAAAGACCCATACGCCTCCTGGGCATCTCCCTGTCCGGTCTCACTCCACCCGGCCAGGCGAAGCAGCTTTCACTCTTTAGCAGGGATGAACAGCGCCGTAAGAGGAGGGATCTGAACACCGCCCTGGACTCCATATATGAAAGATTTGGGGAAAAATCGATAGGACCGGCAACCCTGATACCCAAAGGATGAGATTTTGTCCCGCATGGTGGAAGGCCTCGATCATCGAAAAAAAATCCTTCTTCAAAGAGACATACCCATCTTTGTTCTTGACAGATACCGCAATCTGTAAGAACATAGCACCCGATTTTCAGAAATTAGACCGATAACCTGCCGTGGTATTCACATTGACGTCCGGAACCTACACATTCTCTGACGCAGACAGCCCCGACCGGGCCGCATCATCTATTATAATGATTGTTAATGATAAGCGGAAGATTCACTGGGAGAAAGGAGGTGAGTAAGCTTATGTGGCGGAGCAACAGCCTCTGCCGGCCTGTAACCGATTACTTTTACTTCAAGGGAGGGACAAAATGAGAAAAATCAAGACGTTGATGTTTCTGGGCGCAATAACCATGGTCCTGGCATTTGGGACCAACGCTCTGGCCAAGAAGATCAGGTGGAAGATGGGGAGTACATGGACCCCGGCCATTAATCTCTACTACGGCGACAAACAGTTGATCAAGTACGTGAAAGAGATGACCAACGGCGACTTTGAGATCAAATGGTTTCCGTCCGGATCACTCATGAAGGCCTTTGAGTACTTTGACGCGTGCAGCAAGGGCGTTGTGCAGATGGCCGGTGACTGGCCCAGCTACTGGGCGAGCAAGGATCCTGCCTTTGACTTCCTTGGTTCTTTTCC
>DREN01000125.1 GCA_011051075.1 Deltaproteobacteria bacterium
AGGGGTGATCCCAACGTGGGTCTGCAGATGATAGAGACCGCTGAGAACGTTGCCAAGGAGGGGAATATCACCAAGGAGCAGTGCGATGAGCTGACCCTGAGGCGTTACGAGCAGTACCTTGACGCCCTGGCAGAAGACAGGGCCTTTCAGAAGAGATACATGTTCCCGGCTGAGGTGAAGATATCCAGGAAAAAGACCAAACTGGTGGAAGAGGACGAAGGGGTCACACCCTGCACAGAGGAGGGTCTGGCCAGGCTTAGGCCGGTGATCCCCGGGGGCGTTCTCTCCTTCGGGGCCCAGACCTTTCCTGCCGACGGCAACTGCGCCCTTATAGTAACCACCGAGGAAAAGGCGAGAGAGCTGAGCGCGGATCCATCCGTCCCCATCCAGATCATATCCTACGGTTTCTCCAGGACCAAACCCGGGTACATGGCCGCGGCGCCAGTCCCGGCCACAAAAATGGCCCTTGAAAACGCCGGTCTCAAGATCGGGGATATGAAGATAATCAAGACCCACAATCCCTTTATTGTAAACGATCTCTACTTTGCTCAGCAGATGGGGATCAAGGCTGAAGGGACCGAAGAACTCGGGTTCAATAACTTTGGCTGCTCCCTGATATACGGGCATCCCCAGGGACCGACCGCAGGCCGTATCATAATTGAGGGACTGGAAGAGATCGCCATGAAGGGGGGCGGTTATTTTCTATGGACAGGGTGTGCGGCAGGAGATACCGGTGGCGCTATTATCTTCAAGGTGGGCTAAACCCTTCAAATGAATATTGACCCCATATCCTTTATCTGATAGAGAAGGACCATTCCGTGATATGCGGGATGGTCCTTTTTTTTGAACTGTTTCCGGGCTGAAAAACCGAAATTAGCTCCCCTGCGCCCATGGTCGAACTCAGCCTTATTTGAACCTTCTGGTGTGTCAAGCGTATAGAGAAAAAACAGACATATGGATGCCGTAATTCTGGGAATTGCCACCCTGATCGGTCTTTACATGGCCGCTAATATTGGCGCCAACGACCTCGCAAACGCCATGGGGACGTCGGTCGGTTCCGGCGCGATCACCCTCAGGCAGGCCGTGGGCATATCTATTGTCTTCAACACCTTAGGGGCGGTCTTAGCCGGCGGGTATGTAACAAATACCATCAGCAAGGGGATTATCGATCCGGCCCTGTTGGCCGGCGACCCCAATAAGTTGCTGTTGGGGATGTTCGCCGCCCTGGTCTCTGCCGGTATTTGCGTGCATGGGGCCACAATTCTGGGTCTGCCGGTTTCCACCACCCATGCGATTGTGGGCGCCGTGGTTGGTTTCGGTGTCGTGAGCGTCGGGGTCCACGCGGTAACCTGGAGCAAGATCATCTCCATTTGCGCGAGCTGGGTTATTTCGCCCGTTGCAGGCGCCTTGATAGCCGGCGGGATCTACTATTTTGGTGAAAAGAAGATCATGTCCGTCAAGGACCCGATCGGGGCATCCGAACGTTATGCGCCGGTGATGATTTTTTTGGTTTTTCTGGTGCTGATCCTCTCACTCATATTCAAGGGCCTGAAAAACCTCCACATTGATATTGGTTTCCTGCCTACCGTACTGTTGACCATCCCATGTGCTGCCGCGTTTGGAGGGCTTGGCCGCTGGTGGGTTCGCTGGCAGACGCAGTCTGAATTCAGGCTGAGACCCGAGCAGGCGGGATACTCTCCAGTTGACCGCCTGTTCGCCCACCTCCAGATACTCACCGCATGTTATATCGCCTTTGCCCACGGGGCCAATGATGTGGCCAATGCCGTCGGACCCCTTGCCGCCATCTTTTCAGTGGTCAAGACCAAGACCGTGGCCCTCAGTGTGGAGGTGCCCTTCTGGATGCTCTTTATAGGGGGTGTTGCAGTGGGCGGTGGGCTCTTGGCATTCGGCACGCGTGTCATAGACACCATTGGAAAAAACATCACTGAAATTACCCCGATACGCGGTTTTTGTTCACAATTCGGGGCAGCCACCACAATACTGCTCTGCTCACGGCTCGGCTTTCCTGTTTCAACCACTCACGTCCTGGTAGGTTCTGTCGTTGGGGTCGGTATCATGAGAGGCATGGGGGCCCTTGATCTCAGGGTTCTCAAGAATATCGGGCTTTCATGGCTTGTGACCCTCCCTTTTACGGTCCTGCTTGCCATGGGTTTATATAGCCTTTTTGCATGGGTTCTGTTATAATCCAAATCTGGTGAAGGGAGAAAGATCATGCGCCTTTTATTAAGCTCCTTGTTTCAGGAGTCGCCTTTTGTAAACCTGCAGAGACACGCCGACAAGATTAGGGAGTGTGCGCAGCTTTTCAGGGAAGCGGCAATCTGCCACGTTGATGAGAGATGCGGCGATTTCGACGGCTTGACTGATCGTGTAGCGAGGATAGAAAGCGAGGCCGACGCCATCAAGCGAAACATCCGGAACCATCTGCCCAGAGGTATCTTGATGGCGGTGGATAAGTTTCAGTTTCTGCAGTATCTGAGGGAGCAGGATAAGGTCTTAGATGAGGTGGAAGAGGCCCTGCTGTGGCTTTCCCTCAGGCCGAAGGGCATTCCCGGAACCCTGGCCGAGGATTTTCAGCACCTGGTGACTTCAGTGATACCGGCCATTGAAAAACTGCCGGAACTGGTGTCCATGGCTACCCGGTTTTTCAAGAGCAGATCCAATCGCCAGCGGAAGAAGATGAAGAGCCTTATCCAGGATATTCGCCAGGATGAAAAAGAGGCTGATTTCCTGGAGCGGGAGTTGAAGCTCAGGATCTTCAGCGAGATTAAAGACCCCCTGGTGGTGTTTCATATGGTTCGGCTGATCGAAATTGTGGGAAATATCGCTGACCATGCACAGAATGCCTCTGACCGTATGCGGGCCATGATTGCCAAATAGAGAGAGATGGAAAAACCCCGCGACCATTGCATTCGGTGCGGTGAGTGCTGCCTTCGTTCAAGTCCTTCCCTTCAGGCCTCAGACGCCCCCCTCGTATATAAAAACCTGATAAAGAGGTCCGACCTTTACAGCGTCCGTGTCGGTGAGCTTGTCAGGGACAATATCAGGGGCGAACTGAAAATAACGGATACGGAATTGATTAAGGTAAGAGAGAAGGAGCCCGGGGGAGGATGTGTTTTTTACGACGACACCGAAAAGAAATGTACCGTTTACCGGCACAGGCCGGTCCAGTGCAGGGCCTTGAAATGCTGGGATGAGAGTGAATTCATGCGGGTTTATGCCTCCCCAAAGGCGGGCAGAAGGGAGATCATCAGTGACCACACCCTTTTGCGCCTCATTGACCGGCACGAGGAAAGATGTGCCTACGCCAGGCTTGAGGGATGTGTAAACAGGATCAAGGGCCATGGCCGGGAAGCGGTTGAGAGCGTCCTCCAAATACTCAAGTTCGACCACGACATCAGACGTTTGATTCCTGAAAAATTAGACGTTGATCCCGGCGAAACAGACCTTATCCTCGGCCGGCCGCTCACGAAGACAATCATCATGTTCGGCCTGAAGGTGGTACGCCAACCGGATGGGACCTTTTTTCTTACCCTGCTTGATTCCTCCCTCTGAACTTCTTCGATAAGCGCTCGATACACGAAAAAAGGAGGCCCGAAGTGCGAAGGCCTCCTTTTTTTGCTTTTATGTTACCGGGTTAGTTAGAACAGTCCCTTTACCTCGCCGGTGGCGGTATCAACATCGATGCGCCTGAAGGCGGGGTTGGAGCTCGTACCAGGCATCAGGCTGATGGTCCCTGCGCATGGGCAGAGGAACTTTGCGCCGGAGTAGATCAGTACATCCTGGATGGGAAGGGTCCAGCCCTTGGGAACCCCTTTGAGCGTCACATCGTGGCTTAGGCTCAGGTGTGTCTTCACCATCATGGTGGCGAAATCATCGTACTTGGAGTCGCTCTCAAGCATCTTGGCCTTTGCCTCTGCGGCAGGGGTCCAGGAGACGCCGTCAGCACCGTAGACCTCTTTTGCGATCTTTTCCACGCGGTCGCGGAGTTTCATTTCAATGGGATAGAGGAATTCAAAGTTGTTCTCTTCCTCACAGGCCTCCTTAACCGCCTCGGCAAACTCAATGGCTCCGTCGCCGCCGTCGGCCCAGTGGGTGGACTTGGCGCAGCGGGCCCCGGCAGCCTCGGCCGCCTTGCGGACGATTTCGATCTCAGCGTCCGTATCCGTATGGAAGCAGTTGATGCACACCACCGGGTTGATGCCGGCCTTGCGGATGGTGTTGATATGGTGAACCATGTTGGCGCAGCCCTTTTCCACTAATTCGAGGTTTTCTTTGGTGTAGGCATCGTCAAGGGGCAGCCCGGCCACAACCTTTGGCCCGCCGCCGTGCATCTTGAGGGCACGGATGGTGGAGGTCAGCACCGACACATGGGGTTTCAGGCCGCTGTAACGGCACTTTACGTTCCAGAACTTCTCAAATCCGATATCAGCGCCGAACCCGCTTTCCGTGACGTGATAGTCAAAGAGCTTGAGCCCCACCCTGTCGGCGATAATGGAAGACTGGCCCACGGCGATGTTGGCAAAGGGACCGGCATGCACCATGCAGGGCTGGTATTCTGCCGTGCACATGAGGGTGGGGTTTATGGTGTTCCGCATCCATGCGGTCATGGCCCCGCCGCACTCCAGGTCGCCCGTGGTCACGGGGTTGCCCGACTTATCAAAGGCCACAGTGATGTTGTCGAGCCGTTCTCTCAGGTCTGCCAGGTCCCTGATAATGGAGAGGATGGCCATACACTCGGAGCCCACGGCGATCCCGAACTTGGACTGCATGGTAAAACCGTCGTACCGGCCGCCGATGCCGATGATGATGTTCCTGAGGGCCTGGGCGCAGTAATCGATGATCCAGCCCAACTCCACCCTGGTGGGATCGATATCAAGTCTGCGCATGCCGGTCAGCCTGTTTAACTGCTCGTCGTTGTAGTTTCGCTCATGCTGCATACGGGCGGTCATGGCCACCATGGCCAGGTTGTGGGCGTTCATGATGTCGTTGATATCGCCCGTAAGACCCAGGGAAAACTCCGTCATGGGGATGAGAAGGGAGTTGCCGCCCCCGGCCGCTGTTCCCTTGATGTTCATGGTGGGTCCGCCTGAGGGCTGCCTGAGGGCTCCGCCCACATTCAATCCAAGTTTGCCCATGCCCTCCATGAGGCCGCAGGAGGTGGTACTCTTGCCTTCACCAAGGGGGGTAGGGGTAATGGCGGTTACCTCAATGTACTTCCCATCCGGTTTGTCTTTGAGTCGATCGATGATCTTGAGAAAATCGAGTTTTGCCAGCCGTCCCATGGCCAGGACCTCTTCCTTTTCAAGTCCCAGCTTGTCCCTCCACTCCTCAGGCGAGGGCATGTTTTTTTCTGCGGCCTGTGAAATCTGCCAGTCAGCCATCTCTACTGCGTTGTATGCCATTCTTTCATCCTCCTTAATGATAATGAGTTTTTTCGACCTGTGCGGTTACCCTTAGTCCGTGGGGCCTCTTTTCCAAAGGATGCAACAAAATATTCCATCACGACACGGAACACCCCCTTAGTTGGATTACAGCTTCGGAGTAGGCAGGAACCCGTATATGC
>DREN01000258.1 GCA_011051075.1 Deltaproteobacteria bacterium
CCCTTAGTTGGATTACAGCTTCGGAGCAGGCAGGGACCCGTACATGCTCCAACCGAGACCCTCTCCCGGGGCTTTCCCGCAGCTTATTTCAAGCGCATGCTGCCGGCCCCATGTAATGAGATAGGGTTTTGCGTCCTTTGGAAAAGAGGCCCCCACGGACGGCATAGATCCCCTATCCACAATTGCTGAAGTCTAACCGCATAGGGCAAAATGATTCAGGGCACTGGTTCGTAACCTCTGTGTTGGACGTGAACACTGATTGGTGATCTGGTCGCGGCCAAAGGCCCGCATTAGGATCATATATCCTTGAGAAGCCTGTTTGCAGGAGATCGGGCAGCGGCCTCTCTCATCTCCTTAAGGGCCTCTGACAGCATTTCCAGTTCCCTGGACTGGACCACCGGGATGCTTTCGGCCCCCCTTTGGTCCATGGCCTCCACGACCTTCGCCACTGTCAGACTGTGGATGTCCGATGCGGGTTGATAGGCCGTCTCCTTTTCACTGACCGTCCTCACCTCACTCATGACAGAGCTGTGCACCAGTTCGAAGAGTATGAGACGGACCAGGCGAACGGGGATTTCCAGGGACCTGGAGATCTGCTGGGCGGTAAGGGGCTCCTCACCCCTTAAGAAGCGTTTTATCAGAAGGTGTGCGATCAGGAGGGCCAACAGCCTCTTGAAGGAGGGGCTGATACGGGCGGAATCGGGCTCGAATTCATAGGTGTCCACGTTCTGATGTGCAAAGGATATTTCAGCGCCGATCAGGACGATTATCCAGCTCACCTGGAGCCATGCCAGGAATAGAGGGAGGGCCGCAAAACTCCCGTATATGGCGTTATACTTTGCCACACCCACCTGAAAGTGGATATACCCCCACTGGACCGCCTGAAAAACAGAGCCAGCAATAACACCGGCCAGGATGCCCGACCTGAAGTTGACCCTGGTGTTGGGCACCAGGATATAGATAAAGGAGAACAGGCCCCAGATCACGGAGTAGGGAAGGAGCTTCAACAGGAAAAAGATGAGCTGGCTGAAGTAGCCCAACAGTTCGACCCTGTCAGTGATCGATGTTACCTGGGCGCTGATAAAGATGGTGATGCTGCCGGACATGACCAGCAGGATGGGACAGATAATGATAATGGTCAGGTAATCGCTGAACTTTCTGCCGAGGCTCCGCCTTTTCTCTATGCCCCAGATCTCGTTAAACGAGTTCTCCACGTTTTTGAGCATCTTCAGTACGGCCCAGAAGAGAACCACCAGACCAACACCCGCGATGAGCCCCCCCCTGGTTGCGTCCAGGAGGGTGTTGGCAAAGTCAATGACCTTTGTCAGCACCTCCTCCTGCCCCTGAAACCTTTCAAGGAGGTTCTTCTGCAGGGTCTTTTCAAAACCGAAACCTTTGGCAATACCAAAGGCCATGGCCAAAACAGGGACGATGCTGAGCAGGGAGTAGAGGGTGAGGGCCGAGGCCTGCAGGTGAATTTTTCCCTGGGTGAACCCCCGGGTGGAAAGGAGGATGATCCTCAGAAGCCGAATGCCGAAGGATTTTCTTCTTGACAGCTCCTTCAGTCGAATACGCCAGATATCGGTCCTGATGAACTGAAGCAGTCTTTCTATCATCGTCCTCCAGCCCCCCTATGTCCTGAAAAGATAGGTGAGAACAAGGCCCAGGCCCATTGCCAGGAACCCCATGATCCTGAGATGGTTGTCGGGTATCTGCTCTATGCTGAGGATCCATTTTTTCATCCTGTGGGGAAAGGCGAAGTATGGAAGACCTTCAACTATGAGCACCAGCCCTATGAGACAAAGAAACAGCTTCATCCTAAGTGTCCCCCAAGAATAGAAAAGCATGAATCCGGCGGGCCTCAAGATCCCTTTGCGTGGGGTATGGACGGAATGGTACCATGATAGGGGCACCTTATCAAGGAAAGAGGGGCCGGGATCAGGAATAATGGACCCATCCGATGGTGAGGGAAGGGTTATTCCCGGTCTTTCCCCCCAAAGCCACAGTCTTCCATTGTTGCCTTGTCCTGTTCACGGTGGTAAGCTCATAGAGTTTCAGATAATGATTTTGGCAAGGCCAGGGGGAGGAATCGGAGTAAGTCGTACCCATAGTACGTCGTCGACGATTCCGACCGATAACGCAGTCCAAAATCTTTATCTGGAAGTCTATAAGAACATGTTTTAACGGGAATCAGGAGACAATACCCGGTTGACATAAAAGACCGTTACACGGAGTTTGTCAGAGACCGGGTGAAGAAAGGACGTTCATCCATGAAAAAGGCGCGTGTTGAAGTGAGTTTCCCCGGGGGGAAGCGGGTTGACGCGCAGATCGGCGGATTCACCATCAATACTGACCAGTCAAGGGACAACGGGGGAGATGAATCAGCACCGGAACCGTTCCAGTTGTTCCTGGCATCCATTGCCACCTGTGCGGGCATCTATGCGGTGAGCTTCTGCCAGAGCCGTCATATCCCCACCCATGGAATGGCCCTCAGTATGGAGTGCCACTGGGACGAAGACAGGAGGAGGTACTCAAAGATCGCCATCAACCTGACTCTGCCCGATGGCTTTGACCAGAGGTACAAGAAAGCCATTGTCCGGTCCATGGACCTATGCTCGGTCAAAAAGCATATGATGGACCCTCCCGAATTTGAAATAAGCGCGCGGTAACAGGGCTCAGGTCATCCTGTTGCGCTGACATCCAGGAGCCTTACCGGTTTATCAGAGGTCTTCCAGCCATGGGGCACGCCGGCCGGTATGAAGTAGGTCCCATCGGGCTTGAGGGTCTTACGTTCGTTCCCTATGAACATCTCGATCTCACCGGCCAGGACGAGGCCGCACTGATCAAAGGGGTGTTCATGCCCGGTATCTTCCCGGCCCGGCCCGATCTCCATGCACACCATGGTAAGGTTTTCTCCAAACTCGGCCCTGCTCATGATCCCGGGCCTGAACTCCTCCAACTCCAACGCGCTCAGGTTCCAGAAACCCATTTTTTCTCCTTTCTTATCCTGTCCTCCCCCTTCGGGCCCGCCAAAAGGAAGAGTGTTTTTATCCAGAGCTGTTTATAACGGTGATCTGGTCGTTCAGGGTCCAGAAGTCGTACAAATATCCCAGCCCGAAGACCCCGCCCGTGAGGAGGAAAATAAACCCCGTGATCCACTTGCCCATGTACATGCGGTGGATACCGAAAAACCCGAGGAAGGTGAGGAGGATCCATGCCGCGGTGTAGTCTATGGTCCCTGACCGGAACCTCAGTTCTGCCTGCCGGTACAGGGAAGGGATGAGGAAGAGATCCACGATCCATCCTATGCCGAGGAGGCCCAGGGTGAAGAAGTATACGGTGCCCGATATGGGCTTGCCGAAGTAGAACCGGTGGGAGCCGGTGAACCCAAAGAGCCACAGGATGTAGCCCATGGACATAAGATGTGTGGTGTTGTTCATCACATACCTCCCTGTGAAGGGTTTAAATCACGGCAGGGGCTGTCCCCTTTCCCCTCCCCGCCTCGGGCATATGCAGCACTGATCTCCCGGCCCTGTGAACCTACCCCCTGGGGGCGGAACAGTCAAGAAAGACCGGAGGGGGAGGACTTTTGCCTTGACGCCGCGGGGGGGCTTCTCTATATTCTTTTCCCGGGAACGGCGCCACGGCAGAATTGGGCCACGGGCTCCCCGATGGTCTGATAAACTACGAGATGTGGGTGGTTGGAGAAGGCCTTAACCGCTCTTGTACAGTACCCCCTCATAGAGACGAAGAAGGTCATGAACGAACCTGCAAAGAAAAACAACCTCACCTGGTTCAACGGTTATCTTACCCGCGAGGATCGGGAGAGGCTTCACGGGCACAAGGGCGCGGTAATCTGGTTTACCGGGCTTTCGGCCTCGGGCAAGTCCACCATTGCCCGGCACCTTGAGAAGATGCTGTACGACCGGGGTTGCTCCACCTATGTGTTTGACGGCGATAACGTCAGACACGGCCTGTGCCGTGATCTGGGTTTTTCCCCCGAGGACAGGGAGGAGAATATCCGCCGCATCGGCGAGATGGTCAACCTCTACGTTGACGCGGGCATTATCGCCATAGCCGCCTTTATCTCCCCCTACAGACGAGACAGAAAACGGATCAGGGACCTGGTGGGAAGGGACCGTTTCATGGAGATCCACGTGGACTGTCCGGTCGAGGTATGCGCGGACAGAGATCAGAAGGGGATTTACAAAAAGGCCAGGGCCGGCATTGTAAAGAACTTCACAGGCATATCGGCCCCTTATGAAACGCCGAAAGACCCCGCCCTTGTGATCCGGTCCCACAGGGAAGATCCGGTCGAGTCGGCCCGGCAGGTCCTAGATCTCTTGGAGACACAGGAGATCATCAGGGTCCTCTGATCATGCTGGAGGCAAGTCAGCGGCCGGGAAAATGCAAACCCCCAGCTTAACATGGCAGCATCTTAACAAAGGCGCAAGTGCAAATCCCGTGGAAATGCTTAAGGAAAGGAGATTCAGCCTATGAACCAAACAGACCGGAAAGAGCCCTCCCCCTCAATGGGGGAAGGTCACTACTACATGGAAGAGGATGACGGGATCTCTCTCAAAGACCTGACCCTGACCCTCTGGGGTTATAGGAGAATAATCGTGATCCTTTCCTTTGGGGCAACGCTCCTCATAACGGTCATAGCGGGCGTCATTTACCTCGGCCAGACCAGGGAGGGCGTGGCAAAACTACAGTTCAAGCTGGATTTCCAGGGGGTTGACAAGGGGCAATACCCCAACGGCATGAGGTTCAGCACCTCTGATATCATCTCCGTGCCGGTGATGGACAGGGTGTACAAGGAAAACGGCCTTGAGCAGTATATGGAGTTCCGCGATTTCAAGGCGGCCCTGGCCATTATCCAGACCAACGATTACCTGGAGTTTCTGGAGTACGAGTACGCGGCAAAGCTGAGTGACAAGAAACTCAGCGTGGATGCTCGGCGCAGGATTGAAACGGAGTTCCTGGAAAAGAAGAAGAGCGCCCTGATTCCGGTCTATACCCTCATGTGGGATTTGGGCTCGGGCGAGGCCATTGAGCCTATTTCGGCGGATCAGGTGGCCAAGACGCTTAACGACATCCTCCGGGCCTGGGCAGAGTACGCCCACAGGGTAAAAGGTGCCACCCAGTATCAGATATCCCTGGTCTCCCGCAACATCCTGTCAAAGAAGGATATCGATGAGCAGGACTACTACATTGCCATGGACATGCTCCGTTTGGGGATAAAGCGGATCATAGCCGATATCAGGAAGCTTGAGGGGGTGCCCGGGGCCAAGACCCTCAAGATAGGAAAGGACCGGGTCTCGCTCAGCGATCTCAACTACAGGATGGCCGATGCGGAGAGTTTCAAGCTGAACCCCCTGGTGGGTCTTATCCGGCAGAGCGGGGTCACAAGGGACAGGGAGATCGCCATAGGATACCTGAAGAACAGGATCTTCGAGCTGACCCAGAAGTATGAATCGGCCGTTGAAAGCATAAACGTGTATGAAAAATCCCTGAACGAATACGCCCAGAAGCCCGTGACCATCGTACCCTCGGCGGCCGGTGACACAACTCCCCGCAC
>DREN01000159.1 GCA_011051075.1 Deltaproteobacteria bacterium
AAGGCGGGCGCCGGCTGATTACCTGTCCCTTATACTCAATGGTTCCCCGTCTCGGTTTCAAGATCCCGGAGATCGTCTTCAGGGTGGTGGACTTTCCGGTCCCGTTGGATCCAATCACCGAGACCACTTCACCCTGATCCACATCAATACTCACCTGAACCAGGGCCTGAAGCTGGCCGTAGTAAACGTCGATTTCCCTAACCCTGAGCATCCAGGAACTCCTTGCCCAGATAGGCCTCAATCACCCCCTGATCCTTCACCACCTGTTCAGGGGGGCCTTCGGCGATCTTCCGTCCATAGTTGATAACGATGACACTTTGTGAAAGGGCCATGACCCCGCGCATGACATGCTCAATCATGAGGATACTGACCCCCTTTGAGTTCACCTGCCTGATAAGGCTTATCATTTCATCCACCTCTGTGGCATTCAACCCGGCCATTACCTCGTCCAACAACAGGACAAGGGGGTCTGTGGCCAGGCACTTTGCCAGCTCCAGCCTCTTTCTCATGGGGAGGGGCAGCCCCTGGGCCTCGGTGTTGGCCATGCTCCCGAGGCCTGCCATATGAAGAATCTCCATGGATTTCTTCTCAGCAGCGGAAATAGACCTTTCGCCAATAAGAGCTCCTATCATCACGTTGTCCAGGACCGAAATGGTCAAGAAGGGTTTAACGATCTGGAAGGTGCGGGCAAGGCCCATCTGGCAGATGGCATGGGGCTTCATGCCCGTGACAGCCTGACCTTTGAACAGAACTTCACCCAGATCAGGCGGGGAAAATCCGCTGAGGCAGTTAAATACCGTTGTCTTCCCAGCCCCGTTAGGACCGATGAGGCCCAGGATCTCCCCCTCCTTCAGCTCAAAGGAAAGGCTGTCAACTGCGGTGAGGCCGCCAAAACTCTTTGTAAGATGGTTTACCTTCAGCATGCTCATGGCCCGTCCCTCACTTCTTGTCCGCCGAATTGAAGATCCACTGGGATGCCCCCTTCAGATACACGATTATCCCCCTGGGCATGAAAAGGACCACTAATATGGCAAGTATTCCGTACAGGATCAGGTGTAAACCCTCAAGACCCCCTTTGGCAAAATATGCCCTGGATATCTCAGAAAGGGGTGTCAGGATGAAAGAACCGATTACAGGTCCCAAGACCGTGCCCATGCCACCGATGATCGGCCTCATAATCAGTTCAATGGAGAGCGCCATGCCGAAGAGGGTGGCAGGGTGGAGGTAGAATATATAGTTGGCGTAAAAGGTGCCTGCCAGGGCGGTCATGAACGCGGAGATGGCAATGGCGATCATGGAGTATTTGAAGGTGTTGACACCGAGGGCCTCGGCAGCGTCTTCATCCTCCCTTGTTGCTATCATGAACCTTCCAAGTCTGGAGGTCTCAATCAGGCGGACCACGATCATTGATACCACCATGAAACCCAGAGAGATATAGTAGTAGGGCATGTTTCCCCGGAACTGGAAGTTGATGAAGGAGGGATTGAAGTCCAGAAATATCCCTGAAAAGGAGCCGAGGGCCTCTATGTGGGACACAATAAGCCTGGTTATCTCTGCAAATCCGATGGTCAGGATAACGAAGTACACTCCCCGCAACCCGAACCTGAAGCCCAGGTACCCCATGCACAGAGCAACTGTCATGGAGAGCAGCCCCCCAGCTAACATGCCTATCCAGGGACTGATACCCCAGGTCTGCGCCAGAAAGGTGGAGGTGTAAGCGCCGATACCCACATACAGGGCATGCCCCAGGGAGATATGCCCGGTATAGCCGGTGAGCACGTTCCAGGACTGGCCCAGATATGCATAGTAGAAGATCATCACGAATATGCCCAGGGTGTACTTGTCAAGCCACAGGGGAAGGGCAAGGATCAGAGCCAGCGCGGCAGCCATGAACATATAGAGCCTGTTCATCTCTTACCCCCGAAAAGACCGTGTGGCTTAAACAGCATGATCACCACCAGGATCCCAAAACTGACAAGATGTTTCATGGTGGCAGGAAGCCAGAGGGCCGAGAGGGACTCGGCCAGCCCCAGGATAAGTCCGCCGAACAGGGCGCCCAGGAGGTTCCCCATCCCCCCGAGGATAACGACCACAAAGGCTATGAGGGTGAAGTCGTGTCCCAGGTGAGGGGTAACGGGCATCAGGGGGAGGAGCAGGGCCCCGGCCGCGCCCGTGGTGGCAGCACCCAGGGCAAAGGAGATGTTGTTGATCCTGTTGACCTTGATACCCACCAGGATTGCCCCTGTGCGGTTATCAGCCGCAGCCCTGATCGACTTGCCCAGGTTGGATTTCTTCAGGAACAGGAAGATGCAAAGGGTGAATAAGATGGCAAGGCCGAAGGCCATGAGCCTTGAAACGTCGATCGTGGCAGATCCAACCCGGATCGCATCCAGGCCCAGGGCGGTTTCAGGGCTGCGATGGTCCGGCCCCCAGAAGAGGAGGGCCATATTCTCAAGGATCAGACCCAGGGAGACCAGCGGTACCACCTGCATGGCCTCAGGATAGTCGATGATACGGTTTACGATGGTGGACTGAACCAGGTATCCAAGGGCGAAGATAACAGCCGCCACAACCATGAGGGACAGATAGGGATCGATACCGAACAGGGTCAGGATCCAGAAGGACACGTACATGCCCATGACTATCATCTGGCCGTGGGCAAAGTTGATCACTCCCATGACCCCGAAAATCAGGGACAGGCCCAGGCCGATGAGCCCGTATATCCCTCCGGTGAGAAGCCCCTGGATACCTAATTGCAGTGCAAGATCCGCGTTCAATTCTATCCCCTCTCCCAGAGTTGAGGGGCAGGAAAGACGATTTTATCAGACTGGGCGAATTCCTTTGGAGCCACGATCTTCACCCTCTTCAGAGGATCTGGATCGGGCTGGACCTGGATCAGGCCCGTCATGGCGCCTATGTTGTCTCCCCTTTCATTGAACTGAACCGGCCCGCCGAGAACCGGAGGATCCTTGTAATAGGTCTTATGGAGGGCTTTCAGCAACGCCTCCGGTTTCGTGGATCCTGCCCGCTCAAGGGCGTCCGCAAGGACCAGGACACCGGTGTAGGCATAGGCGCTGTTGGTATCGAGATACTTACCGTAGGCCTTGAGAAAGGCCTTGTTGGCCTGCTTGTATACGGGGCTGGAAGGATTTATCCAGGGAACGTTTATGAGTACGTACAGAATCAGATCGCCGAGGTCCTTTATGACCTCCGGTTCATACCAGCCCGGCGAGCCAGGGCAGAAGATCCCCATAAGCTCTACCCTCTGCTTGTAGAGTTCCCTGGTCAGGATAACGCTGTCGCCTGGACGGGACACCGGGAAAATGATGTCCGGTTTGGCTGCCTTGATCCTGGCCACCTCTGCGGAGAGGTCGTGTATCCCCAGGGGGTACTGAATACGCTCCACTATCTCTATGGGCAGACCGGACTTCCCTAAAAACTTGATAAACCCGCCGGACATGCCCTTACCAAAGGCGTCGGCCGTATTGGTCACCACCGCCCGTTTCGGCATGACCTTCTTTTCCTTTGTGACCATCTTGAGGTACTTTACGGCACCTCCCACAAGCCCCTTGGCCGTAATAAATACCCTGAAGGTGTACTTGTACCCCTTGCGGGTGATGGCGTCCAGGGCCGCCACGTCCATGACAAAGGGGACCTGGCGCTGTTCACACAGGGTGGCGATGGCCATGGCAACGCCGCTCTGAAACGGACCTGTCAGCATGACGGCGCCCTCCTTTATGAGCCTGTCGGCCTCCTGGCGTCCCACCTCGGGCTTGGACTCTGAATCACCAAGGAGGAGCTTCAGCTTGGCCCCGTCCATGGACTTGATACCGCCCATGGAGTTGATGTACTCGGCGGCCAGCAGGTTTCCCCTTCGCTGCCCCTGCCCTATCATGGCCAGGGGGCCGGTTGCAGGCTGGACAGAGCCTATCTTGATCGGGGCAGGCTCCGCCCTCAACAGGGTGGGCACACCGAACGATGTGAGAGAGAGTCCCAGACCGGCCGCACCTGAGACTTTGATAAAGGTCCTGCGGTTCATTCCCTTTACATTCTGGTCTTTCCTGTCCATCATGAATCCTCCTTCCATGTTGCAGGTTGAGGTTAGTTTTGCCAACACCAAAAATTGAGAAACCACAGCCACAACCCTGACCCAGAAAAACAGCCCCATTCCTCCCTGAGACCGTTCTGCCCTTTGGACCTGAATGGAATTATCCGAAAGGGTCAGGGAGATTCACAGGGTTTCCGGCCGGGTTTAAGCAGACCCTACGGCGGATCCTCCCAGTTCAACCGGGGTGCCCATCCCCTTTTCAAGGGCCCTGCCATATACGTAGTGGGCCGAAACCAGATCTTCAACCGCGAGACCCAGAGATTCGAACAGGGTGATCTCGTGCTCAGATGTTCGTCCCTCCACCTTCCCCAGGAGAATTTCACCAATCTCCCCATGAATATGGTCCTCATCGATCGCGCCCTCGTTTTGAGGAATCAGGAAGTCACCTGCCTCCTTCAGGGTTGATTCCCTTTTATCCACAAACAGCCGGGATCTGACAACCGTCTTGGTGTCCAGCTCACGGCCCGCGGGTGTGCACGATCCAACAGCGTTGATGTGGGCACCCTCCGAGATCATATCTGAAAAAAGGACCGGCTCACGGGCCGGTGTGGCGGTACAGATAATATCAGCCCCTTTAACGGCCTCCCTGGCAGTGTTCATGGCCTCCACAACGATCCCGTGCCGGCGGCTCTCCCTTTCCGCGAACTCCCTGGCATGTTCAAGGGAAAGACTCCACACCCGCACCCGCTGGACAGGCCGCACCAGGAGCATGGCCTCAAGGTGCATGCGGGCCTGGGTCCCTGAACCTATGACGGCCAGGTCCCCGGCGTCTTCCCTGGCCAGGAGCCTGGTGGCCACTCCCGAGGCTGCGGCCGTACGGATGGCCGTAATCTCGCCACCTTCAACCATTGAAAGGATCTGGCCGTGTTCGGTTTCAAACAGGATTACAACCCCTGTATGAGACTCGTACCCGCTCCCCTGGTTATCTGGAAAGACGGTGACCACCTTCAGGCCCATTATCCCGGACTGCTGCAGGCACCCGGGCATCATCCCCAACAAACCTGTGCCGTCCGGAAGCCACATGACCGAGCGCACGGGTAAGACCGCGGCCCCCCCTGACACGATCTTGAAGGCGTGATCCATAAGCTCCAAGCACTCGTCCATGGGCAGGAGCCTCCGCACCTCTGACTGGTTGATTATAAGCGCCTTCACTGCCGAATACCCGCCTGACCCAGGGGATGGTCACCGGTTTTTATGAAGGTTTAAGATGAAAACCACGCAAAAACGTGTTTACGGAAAAGTGGTCTGAAACAGTAAAATCTGCCATATCCATTGTCAAGGAAAAAGCTGGGTTTCAAGGGCGGTCAGGATTTTGTCGGAGGTATAGAGTTTCAGATAATGATTTTGGCAAGGCCAGAGGGAGGAATCGGAGTAAGTCGTACCCATAGTACGTCGTCGACGATTCCGACCGATAACGCAGTCC
>DREN01000025.1 GCA_011051075.1 Deltaproteobacteria bacterium
CCTCCTTCCCCTTCCATTCCCCAATCAGATCCCTGAAGGAGGCCGGGGAGGCTATTACGGCCGGAACAATCCTCCCTGACTGCTTTGCGGAACTGCCGGCTATGCCGCGCCAGTGTCTCAGCCTGTTGGATAGCCTCTCTTCCCTGATGGTGATGATGGTTCTCAAAGAGGTAAAGGGTTGGATACGATCAACGCCCAACTCGGACGTCTTCTGAATAAGGTAGTCCATGGGGCCGGATCTGAGGAGGGCCTGACAGAGGGTTATTCTTACCGGAGAGGGGTGAGGCCCTGGAAGCGGTCTTTCAAGGACAGCGTCCACCTCACGGCGGGTGACGGTCGCAATGGAGGCGAGGAAACGGCGCCCTTCATGGTCCATGAGGATGAGCCGATCCCCCGGCTCCATCCTCAGAACCCTGACCATATGCCTTGCCTCCTGGCCTGTAATGACGCAACGGCCATGCCGGGCGTTCAGGTTTTCAACCAGAAATCGTCTCACTGCCTGACATCCACGAGCAGTCTTGCGGTTTTAGACACAAAAAACCCCCGCCATGAAAACGGGGGCATTTGAAGCCTGTTCAAGCCTTGTGAAACACGTAGTTAAGCTGACCGTTGGGCAGGGTGTTTGGCCTTGTGGTCATCTCCATCCCCACCTGGATCTGATCTTCAGGCACATCTCCCGCTATCCTGCCGAATACCTTGTAGTCCCCGTAATCCAGGAGGGCTATGGCATAGGGGAGATCATCCCCGAATCCTATGGGCGCGAACTGAAGTCTGCTGTAAGTGACCAGCCTTCCCGTACCCGATACCTCAAACCACTCCATATCGCTGGAAAAACAGTTGTGGCAATCGGCCCTGGGCGGGAAAAAGGCAAGACCGCACTCCTTGCAGCGGGTGCCCATCACCTTTCCCTGATCCAGGTAGTCTATGAAATCATTGACCTTTGTAATGGAGGTAAAACTCACCGTTCCAAACCTCTTAAACCGGTCATCCACCTCTTTCTTTTTCTTACCCATATGTCTTACCTCCCGAAAATACTGACGTTTCCGTACAGGCCCACGCCTCCGATATTATGAACCAGTCCGATCTCAGGATCCTTTACCTGCATCTCACCCGCCTCGCCCCTCAACTGAAGGACTATGGTCCTGATCTGAGATCCCCCTGTTGCGCCTATGGGATGCCCCTTGGAAAGGAGCCCGCCGTCCACGTTGACCGGGATGCTCCCCTCCTTGTAGGTCTCCTTTGCCTTGATGAGCTCTTTACCCTCTCCGGGCTTTGCAAAACCAAGGTTTTCATAGGCCATCATTTCGGCGATGGTAAAACAGTCGTGCACCTCGGCCACATCTATATCTCCGGGAGCAACCCCGGCCATCTTATAGGCCTCTTCCCCTGCGGCCTGGGCCACGGTCAGGCCTGAAAAAAGGTCCCTGCCCGCCAGGTTCACGCTGGTGGATGCGGCCCCTAATCCAAGGATCCAGACAGGTTTCCTGGAAAGGGCCTTTGCCTTCTCCTCGTTGGCAACGATTACGCAGGAACTTCCATCGGCGTTGGCACAGCAGTCTCCAACCCTGAGCGGGCTTGCCACCGGTCCTGACATGGGGCTTTCAGGGTCTGAAAACATGTCAAAGGTGACCGGTTTCCGGTAAACGGCCTTCTCGTTGATCTGCCCGTAGGTGGCCGCCTTTACCCTGATGAGGGCCAGGTCCTCCAGGGTGGTGCCGTACTTTGCCATATGGCCCCTGGCGTACATGGCGTAATAGGCGGGCATCATGGTGCCGAAGGGACTCTCCCATTGAATATCCGCGCCCCTTCCCATCCGCTCCTGGGATTCTGCGGAAGATATTTCAGACATCTTCTGAAAGCCTATGACGGCAACCACATCGTGAAGCCCCGACTTTACCAGGGAGTAGGCGAACCTGAGCCCCATGCTGCTGGAGGAACAAAGACTCTCCAGATAACAGGTGGGCTGGGGAATAAGCCCTAAATACTCCGCAAATACTCCGGCCGGTGAACGCTGTTTATCGTACTCAGGGGCCGAGCATACTATGGATGCGTCTATCTCAGCGGCGGCTATCCCCGCATCCTCCATGGCCTCTTTGAAGCCTTCAAAGGCCAACTCCCGGATCGAACCCGGATAACCTCGCACAAACGCGCTCTGTCCGACCCCGATAATTCCGACTTTTCCCATAAATAACCTCCAAACTTTAAAGTGACTAAGGGTGAATCCCGCAGGGCGGGAATGGGTGTCTGCTATGCGGCTGAAGCCGCACCTACAGTGATAGCAATCGGCGGGGAACAGCGCATACTGCCTGTCTGTAGGTGCGGCTTCAGCCGCATAGCACTCAATCGTTAAATTCCCGAAACCCGGCCAGGGCGGGGTGAAAGAGCGTTGGTCCCTGATTTATCATGAAGATACAAAGCAGGATCCAAACGGTCTTGAAATATAGGGAAAAAGCGTCCCAAGGTCAAGAAGAAAAGGACGGGATCACCGGCGGGGGGGTTTCAGGAGAAGGGCAGGCAAGGAGCCTATGAGGATCAGCGCCCCTGCAAGGCCGAGCCCTAATCCGAAAAAACCGGCATCAGCCAGCATCCCTATTCCCAGGGGAATTGCCCCTCCCCCGAGGATAAAGGCCGCGGGTATGGCAAGGGAGACGGCTACATTCCTGGCCTCAGGCGGCCCTATTGAGGCGAGGGCCGCGAATCCCGGGGGAAAGAAACATGCCGCCATCACGGGCTGAAGGAAGACGAAGATTACGATCCAGGAACCCGAAACGCTGCTCAGCAGGATCGTGGTCAGACCTGTGACCAGAAGGACGCCGCTCATGGTAAATTTAGGACCGAGCCGATCGCTCACCCATCCGGCAATAAAGGCCATAAACACGCTGGAAATCCGTGACAGGGCCACCAGGGTATTGGCCCAGCTTCTCTCAAACCCCTGTCCATCAACCAGGTAGAGAGGGAGCATGGTATAGATCCCCAGGGTCCCGCAGATACCCAGGGAAAAAAGGAGAGTCATGATCCAGAAGGCGGGTTCCGCGAAAAGGGTCTTCAAAGAACCGAAACCAGGGGCCTCCCCCGGGAACTCCCCTCCCCTCCCGAAAACCGCAAAGGCCACCCCCATGAAAACAGAGGCCATGCCCAAAAAAAGGATCACACCCCGCCATGAAAACCAGATCATGAAAAACTCGGAAAGGAAGGGGGCCAGGACAAAACCTATGTTGGGCGCCATCTCATGGATGGCCACCGCCTTGCCCCAGTGCCTCACGCTTACCAGGGAGGTCAGGGTACTGATGCCTGAAGGCAGGTAGATGCCTGCGGCTCCCCCAAGGAAGAGGAGGCTCATCCGGACGGACCAGAGGCTGCCGCTGAAAGACGCGCAGATAAGGACCGCCCCCACTGAGAGGGCGGAGAGGATAATGGTCTTCCTGTGGGTAAGAAGACTGGAGAGAAAACCCGAACATGGAAGGGATATAAAGTACCCCAGAGAGATGAGAAGGAAGAGAGACCCTGCCTCGGTGTGATTAAGCCCAAGGTCGTTTTCAATGATGGGCATAAGGGGGGCAAAGACGATCCTTCCGGTGAAATTGAGGAAAAATATGGTGGTCAGAAAGAGTATAGGCCCTGTCTGCGAGAAAAATGAGGGGGTCTCGGTGTTATAAGGTTCCATATTGCCGCTGTTATTTCCTGTATTCATTTGTGAGAGACCGCTGGTTCGAAACAATGACCCATGGAAGGCCTTGAGGTCACCAAAATAATCCAACTGTGCGGTTAGGCGTTTCACCGCAGAGGCTCAGAGTTCGCAGAGGAAAAATATTGTTTCTTTTCTGCTGAGAGGGCAGAAAAGAAATAACCTCTGTTTCGATTTCACCGGGATGCTTGAGAATGGCCGAAGAACACATATCCTTTGGTGTTCATTTGCACCCCGTAGGGTTTGGGTTTGTTGTTTACCGTCCTTCTCAACGGAAAACAACAAAAAAATCACTCTCTGCGTCCTTTGCGTCTCTGCAGTGAATACAGGTTCTCCTCAATCTACATAGCTTAAACTTAACCACACAGGTCGAAATAATCGGGAGCTATTGTTTGATATTTACCCTTGATCGTGATAATAGCATCTGACGGAGGGACCATGGGGAGACTGCAACCAGGGGAGGGCATCGCTCAGACCGTCGCGGAGATCGGGGAGTTCGGCCTGATAGAAAGGATTGACAAGATCCTAAGGGAGGAGGCCCATCCGCTCCCGGGAAATACCCTGGGCATAGGGGATGACTGCGCCCTGTTTAGACCGAGGAACGGCTACGAACTCCTTGTTACCTGTGACTCCCTGGTGGAGGGTCGGCACTACCTGCCCCGGTTCATATCCCCCTTTGATCTGGGGCGACGGGCCATGGCCATGAACATCAGCGACATCGGCGCCATGGGCGGGCGCCCACTTTACGCCCTGATATCCCTGGGTCTGAGGGCGGATACCCCTGTAGTGGATCTGGAGACCGTTTACCGGGGATTTATCGCCGAGCTGAGCCCCTTTGGGGCCTCCATTATTGGGGGCAACCTCACCGGATCTGAAGGAGCCAATTCGATCCACATCACCCTGATGGGAGAGGTGCCGGTAGGCAGGGCCTTGCGCCGGTCTTCAGCAAACCCGGGGGACAGTATCCTTGTAACCGGTTACCCGGGCCAGGCGGCCGCCGGCCTGCGGGTACTGCTCGAGGCCGAGGCCCCCGATGACGTAAGACACCACCCCCTGGTACAGGTCTACAATACCCCGTCCCACCGGGCCCGGGAGGGAGAGGCTGTGGCCCTGTCCGGCTTGGCAACGGCAATGATCGATACCAGCGACGGACTTTTGGGTGATCTGGGGCATATCTGCCATGGAAGCGGCGTGGGGGCCCGCCTGTTCCTGGAAAGTCTGCCCGTGAGCCCTGCCCTGAAGGAAACGGCCCGGCGAATGAAAGAGGATCCCACAGACCTGGCCCTCCAACAGAGCGATGACTACGAGCTTATCATTACCTGCCCCCCTGAACATGTGGATGCTATCCGCTCCATGGTTACCTCTATAAACCGCGTCCCCGTGGCGGTAATCGGGAGTATAACCCCAAATTCCGGCAGGATCATCGGCATGTCCCCTGAAGGCCCCCCCAGGGATCTCAGCCCCTCGGGATGGGACCACTTTTCCCCGGGTCCTCACGTCTGAAACCGTAGTGAGCCCCCGGCCCGCCCCACCATGGTCAGATGGAAGGGGCCTCTTTTCCAAAGGACGCAAACCCCTATCTCATTTTATGGGGACGGCAGCATGCGCTTGAAATAAGCTACGGGAAAGCCCCGGGAGAGAGTCTCGGTTGGAGCATGTACGGGTCCCTGCCTGCTCCGAAGCTGTAATCCAACTAAGGGGACGTTCCATGTCCTGATGGAATATTTTGTTGCGTCCTGTGCGGTTAGACTGAAGTTCCTGGTGGAATTAAGTCATGAAGACGTTCTAACATGCTTATAATACAGGCAATATTGAGTAATCTAATGGATTCAAGG
>DREN01000242.1 GCA_011051075.1 Deltaproteobacteria bacterium
GCTATAGACTTCCAGATAAAGATTTTGGACTGCGTTATCGGTCGGAATCGTCGACGACGTACTATGGGTACGACTTACTCCGATTCCTCCCTCTGGCCTTGCCAAAAGCATTATCTGAAACTCTACAGTATGGATTTATAGCGGTTCTGAAAAAGGTGGCCGTAGCGTTGATGTCTTCGGTTGTACCGCCCGCATGACAAGAGCCCGTGAAGTTTATCAGTTAAGGGCGCCCCCTATCACGGGTTTGAGCACAAGCATGCCAAGGGGGGGCAGGTTCAGGCTGAGGGAGCAGGGCTGGTTGTGCCAGGGTACCTTATGGGCGGTCACGCCGCCTTCAACGCCAATGTTTGAACCTCCGTAGAGCACCGCATCTGAGTTCAAAAGCTCACTGTAAGACCCCGGGACGGGGGCCCCGATGCGATAGCCCATGCGCGGGACCGGGGTGAAGTTGAATGCGAAAATAAGGATCTCTTCAGGATCTTTTCCCTTACGCATGAAGGTGACCACGGTCGCGTCGGTGTCACTGAAGTCTATCCACTGGAACCCCTTGGGGTCGTAGTCTAACTCGTAGAGCGCCGGTTCGGTGCAATAGATACGGTTCAGGTCCCTTACGAAGTTCTGCAGTCCCTTGTGTGATTCGTATTGAAGGAGGTCCCAGTCAAGGGCCTTGTCGTGGTTCCACTCGGACCACTGGCCCAGTTCCGCCCCCATGAACAGGGTCTTCTTTCCTGGCTCGGCGTACATATATCCAAGGAGGAGGCGGAGGTTGGCCATCTTCTGCCACTGATCCCCCGGCATCTTTGAAAGGAGGGACGCCTTGCCGTGGACCACCTCATCGTGGGACAGGGGGAGGATGAAGTTCTCATGAAAGGCGTAAAGGAGGGCAAAGGTCAGCTTGTCCATGTGAAAGCGTCGGTGGACCGGATCTTTGGACATGAAGGTGAGCATGTCGTGCATCCATCCCATGTTCCACTTGTACATAAAACCCAGGCCCCCTAAATGGACGGGCCGGGTCACACCGGGCCAGGAGGTAGACTCCTCGGCAATGGTGATGGCCCCGGGAAAAAGCTCAAACACCTTGGTGTTTAGGTCCTTGATAAACTCTATGGCCTCTAAATTCTCCCTGCCGCCGTACCGGTTGGGAATCCAATCCCCCTCCTCCCGTGAGTAGTCTAAGTAAAGCATGGAGGCCACCGCATCTACCCGGAGCCCGTCAAAGTGGTACTTATCCAGCCAGAAGAGGGCGTTGGCCGTGAGGAAATTTCTCACCTCGTTTCGGCCGTAGTTGAAGATGAGGGTGTCCCAGTCCCGTTGAAGCCCCTGACGGGGGTCCTCATGTTCATACAGATGGGTGCCGTCAAAGTACTCAAGCCCGTGGGGGTCTTTTGGAAAGTGGGCCGGAACCCAGTCAAGGATCACCCCTAATCCCTCGGCGTGGCATCTGTCCACCAGGTACATGAGGTCGTGAGGCGTGCCGTGGCGGGAGGTGGGCGCGTAATAACCGGTGACCTGGTACCCCCAAGAGCCGTCAAAGGGATGTTCGGCCAGGGGGAGGAACTGGATATAGTTGAATCCCATATCCTTCACATAGGGGATCAGTTCATCGACCGCCTTCCTGTAGGTAAGCCACTGGGAAGCCCCCGTTTCCTTCCCCCGCCTGCGCCGCCATGAACCAAGGTGGACCTCATAAATCGCGGCCGGCAGGCCCAGGGAGTTTCTCGACGCCCTTTGGGTCATCCAGTCCCGGTCTGTCCAGGGAAAACCCTCGATCTCTTCTACAATGGCCGCGGTCTTGGGGCGCGTCTCAAAGTGGAAGGCAAAGGGGTCGGATTTGATAAGGAGGGTGCCGTCTCTGGTACGGATTTCAAATTTATACAGGAGTCCCGGTCCCAGGTGGGGAACAAATAATTCCCAGACTCCGGAGGATCCCCTGCTCCGCATCTGGTGTCTGAGGCCGTTCCACTGGTTGAAGTCCCCCACCAGGCTCACCCGTGTGGCAGAAGGGGCCCACAGGGCGAATAAGACCCCTGATACACCTTGATGGAAAAGGGGATGGGCGCCTAATCTGTCGTAAATGCGGTAGTGGGTCCCCTGGTTGAAGAGGTAGAGGTCGTCTTCTGACAGTACGGGAGTAAAAGAGTAGCAGTCGTAAAATGTGGAAGGGTGATCGGTCCCGAAATCCACCCTGAGGCGGTAGGGGGTGATCTCCCTGACCCCGGGCAGGACCGCTTCAAAAAGGCCTTCTTCCCTGATCAGACGGCAGTTTACGGCCTTTCCCGGATCAAGGTCCAGGACCGTTACGCATCTGGCCCCGGGCAACAGGGCACGGACTATCACTGCCGGACCGGTTTTGAGGGTTACTGGATGAGCGCCTAATACAGCGAAAGGGTCTCCCGTCTCGCCTGAAACAAGGCTGTTTATCTCTTCAGATGTCAGAGTAGTTGATAGACTCAAAATTCATAACCCCTTGCCATTGACTATTGAATATTGGCCATTGAATATTGAAAAAGCGGGAAAGCACTGTTCTTTAACTCGTAACCAGTATTCAAGGCTTAAGGCGTTAGGCACAAGGCGCAAAGAACTCAACGATCATCCAGCAACCCGCAACCCGGAACAAAGCCTATATGTCGGAGGTCAGAGATCGGAAGTCAGAAAAACAAGTGCCCAGTTTCAAATTTCCAGTTTCAAGTTTCTAATAACCCGAAACCCGAAACCCGTAACTCGCCCTCACGCCCATGTGACAAGGCCCATGGCAAAGGGGTTTTCAAGGCGTTCATGGCTGGGCATTATACGCACCGTGTAGCCGAACCGGCCTGTTCTGTTGGTGGGGACCCGGCCGCTGTAGGTATAAAGGCCGTCGCTCGAATCCTCAACACTCAGGATGACCGTTTCCCTGTCTGAAAAGTCTCCGTTCTGATCAAGCCGGCCGTAGTAGGCCTCAACCACCACATCATCAGGCCCCAGGGAACCCAACCTGACCCTGGCCGTCACCTGGAGCCCCTGGCCCACGGGCCGTTCAAGGCCATTGCCGGCAATTAGCTCCTCAATGGACACCTCGTGCCAGGCGACCATGAGCCTCTGCCGCCAGCGTGCAAGTTCCGTTGCACCCTCAAAGTTGTTTTTGCACAGTACGTTGAACCGCCTTGAGCATGGGAGGTAGTACCGGTCCATGTACTCCTGAACCATACGGTGTGAGCTAAATACCGGTGCCAGTCGTCTGAGACCTTCCCTCATTTTTTTCACCCATTCCCGCGGGATGCCGTCGCTTCCCCTGGTATAGAAGAGTGGTACCACCTCCTGCTCAAGAAGGTTGTGCAGGTCACGGCTCTCGATACTGTCCTGGGCCCCGTGGTCGGTATAGATCTCCCCGTGGCCAAGGGCCCATCCCAGGTCCCTGTGGTAGGCCTCGTCCCACCAGCCGTCCAGGGTGCTCAGGTTCAGGGACCCGTTCGCAAGCGCCTTCATGCCGCTGGTTCCGCAGGCCTCAAGGGGCCGACGGGGGGTGTTCAGCCAGAGGTCGGCCCCCGACACCAGGTAGCGGGCCGTGTACAGATCGTAGTCCTCAAGGAAGACGACACGCCGGCGGAAACGGTCGTCGTTGCAGAGATGAATGATCCTCTTTATGAGCTCCTTTCCCTCATTGTCCCGAGGATGGGCCTTTCCCGCTATGATTATCTGCACGGGGAACTGGGAATGATTAATGATCCGATCCAGGCGGTCCGGGTCCGCAAAAATCAGGGTAGCCCTCTTATAGGTGGCGAACCTGCGGGCAAACCCGATGGTCAGGGCCTCAGGGGTGAGCACCTCCCTGGCTGCCTGGATCTCCGCTGTTGATGCCCCCCTGCTCTCAAGCTGTGCAGCCAGCCTGCGCCGGGCAAAGGCGATCAACATTTCCCTGCACCGTTCGTGGGTACGCCAAAGTTCGGTATCCGGGATGTTCCTGGCCTGATCCCAGAGCTTCTCGCTCTCCGGATCCTCTCCCCAGTTGGGGCCTAAATAGCGGTCGAAAAGTCCTGTAATCTCTTTGGAGGTCCAGGTGGGAACGTGGATACCGTTGGTGATATGGTCTATGGGCACGTCTTCAACAGGATGATGTGGCCACACCTTCTGCCACATGGCCCTAGAGACCTTTCCATGAAGGCGGCTCACGGCGTTGGTGTGGGCCGACAGCCTGAGCGCCAGGGTGGTCATGCCAAAGGGTTCCTCTTCGTCGCGTGGCTCCAGTCGACCGTAGCCCAGGAGGACCTTGAAGTTGATCCCCAGATCTTTGGTATATTCCTCGAAATAGGCGCGCACAAGCTCCGGTTCAAATAGATCGTTTCCCGCAGGTACCGGGGTGTGAGTGGTAAATACCGTGCTTGCCAGGACTATCTCCCTTGCAGCGTCAAAGGAGATCCCCTTTTCCTTTCTCAGCATGTTGATCCGTTCCAGCGCTGAAAAGGCGGAGTGCCCCTCGTTCATGTGGGCCACGCTGAGCTCAATTCCCAGGGCCTTCAGGGCCCTTACCCCGGCGATACCCAAGACGATCTCCTGCCTGATACGCATCTCCCTGTTACCGCCGTAAAGCTGGCCCGTGGTGCCGCGAAATTCGGGCGCGTTGGAGGGCATATTGGTATCAAGCAGGTAAAGGGGAACCCTGCCCACGTTGACGCGCCAGATCATAACGTGTACCTGTTCTCCTTTGAAGTCCACCGTCACGGTGACGGGCCGCCCCTCCTCATCCCGCACCAGTTTTACGGGCATATTGGCAAAGTCGTTCACCGGGTAGGTCTCCATCTGCCACCCGTCCGCGCTCAGGTACTGTCTGAAATAGCCCTCCTGGTAGAGAAGCCCCACGCCTACAAGGGGTACGTTCAGGTCGCTGGCCGATTTGAGATGATCACCGGAGAGGACCCCCAGGCCCCCCGAGTAGATGGGAAGGCACTCGGCAAGACCGAATTCAGCCGAGAAATAGGCCACCCTTAATGGGGCTTCGGGGGAGTATTTTTCCGCCTGCACCCGGGGTTGTGAGAGGTATCGGTTAAAATCCTCGCCTACCCTCTCCAACTGGCTCACGAATCCCTGATCCCGGGATAATTCGTCAAGGCGCTCCTGACTGATAAGGCCCAACATAAAGGCCGGATTATGCCCGCACTCCTCCCAGAGCCCGGGGTCAAGACGCTGAAACAGGTCCCACAGCTCATCCTTCCAACTGAAACAGAGGTTGTAGGCCAGATCCCTCAGCACCTCTAAGGGAGGGGGAAGGTTGGGGATTACGCTGTACTTCACTCTTGGTTTCATGGATTTTTCCGGGTGTGCTGGTTCAAGGGTCGGCAATCTTTATCTTTATGGTATTTAGTGGTCAGGCAAAATTTTCCCGTGTAACAAGAGTGATCCCCCGGGAGGTGACGGTAAAACGCTTCCTGTCGTGCCTGGGGTGATAGCCTATCTGGCTCTCAGGCGGAATTACAACCCCTTCGGCAATAATGGCCTTTTTGATGCGGGCGTGTCTGCCTATTACCACATTTTCAAGGATCA
>DREN01000317.1 GCA_011051075.1 Deltaproteobacteria bacterium
CTCGGGGGCCTTTCCCGGGCCACATACGACGTGATCCGTATCATAGAGGCCATGGGAAATGAGGTTGTCATAGTGGAGACCCTGGGCGCGGGCCAGGACGAGGTTGACGTGATACATATCGCCAACACATGCCTGCTGGTGGTCACGCCGGGAATGGGTGATGACATCCAGGCCATGAAGGCGGGTATCATGGAGATTGCAGATATCATTGTACTGAACAAGGCTGATCTGGATGGGGCGGACAGATCCCTTCGTCATCTGCATCAGGCCTTGACAGCAGGGTCTTTTGAGGAAGGGGAATGGATTCCCCGTGTTGTGCCGACCGTTTCTGCTGCCAACAAACCCGAGGACCTGCAGGGTATTGATGAACTTGCCGCAGCCATAGCAGAGCACCAGACCTATTTGCGGAAGACCAGGGCGATCGAGCAGGTAAGGTATAACAGAGTGGAGCAGGAATTAGGGCTTATCTTCAAGAATGAACTCCAGAAGGTGGTTTTCAAGGGCCTCAAGGGGACCGGTAAGAAGAGGGAATATATAAACAGCATTGTTGAACAAAGGAGTGATCCCTATTCGGTGGTAAAAGAGGTGCTGAATACTTATCTGCTCTCAGGGGAGTAAGGTCAAATGGATACTGCTTTGTAAATGTTATACGTGTTATGGCTCGACAGTGCACTTCCCCTGCGAATTGGGCAGGGGACCGATACCTCGGAGATTATCAACTATTTGCACAGGGCTTTAGAGGGGTAAGAATATGACAAGGCTGTTTAGCGAGAGCGCCGTTGAGGATGTAGCCGGAAAAAAGGAGCAGTGGGAAGAAAAGATCTACCAGGCGGATCAGGAATCGGGGAAGGTCTTTGAGACCCTTTCAGGTCTGCCCGTTGAACCTCTGTACACCCCTGTACATACCTCTGAAATGGACTATCTCAGGGACCTGGGTTTTCCAGGCCAGGAGCCCTATGTGCGGGGCGTGTATCCCACCATGTACAGGGGCCGCACCTGGACAATGAGGCAGCTGGCAGGTTTCGGCCCCCCGGAAGAGACGAACAGGAGGTATAAGTTCCTCCTGAGGGAGGGGGCCACGGGCATCAACGGAGTGTTCGACTATCCCACCCTCCGGGGATTTGACTCCACCGACCCCCTTGCCCGGGCCGACGCGGGACGGGGCGGGGTAGCCATCGATACCATCGAGGATATGCGGATCCTCTTTGAAGGGATAGACATAGACAGGATCAGCACATCCCTGGTCACCTGCCAGCCCATCTGCAATATTATCGTTCAATCCATGTATTTCGCCCTTGCCCGCATGCGGCGTATCCCGCTTCATAAGCTGGCCGGGACAAGCCAAAATGACTTCCTGATGGAGACGGCCATTACGGTTTCACCTGAGCTCCTTCCTCCGGCGTTCTCCTTCAAGCTCTGCTGCGATGCCGTTGAATTCTGCACCAGCCATGTCCCCCGCTGGAATCCGGTGAGCTTTGCGGGATACAACTATCGGGAGGCCGGATGTTCCGCGGCCCAGGAGATCGCCTTTGTCATTGCCAACGCAACGTCCTGCTGCGAGGAGCTGATCCGAAGGGGCCTTGAAATAGACTCCTTTGCCCCCCGTCTCAGTTTCTTCCTTTCGGCCCACAGCGACTTTTTCGAGGAGATTGCCAAGTACCGCGCCGCCAGGAGGATCTGGTTCCGCATAATGAAGGAGCGGTTCAGGGCCAAAAATCCCCGGTCCATGACCTTCAGGTTTCACGTGCAGACCGCGGGGGTGGCCTTGACCGCCCAACAGCCTCTGAACAACATATCAAGGGCCGCCTATCATGCTCTGTCCGCAGTGCTCGGGGGGGCCCAGTCGGTTCATATAGACGGCTATGACGAGGCCCTGTGCACACCCACCGAACTCTCATCCCTCACAGCCCTCAGGACCAACCAGATCCTCCAGTTGGAAACAAGGGTAACCCACACCATCGATCCCCTGGGCGGCTCTTATTTTGTTGAGGAGCTGACCAATCGGTTGGAGGAGAAGACCCTGGGGCTTATCGAAGAGGTAGAGGGGATGGGAGGGATCGTCAAGGCAGCGGAAACAGGGTGGATACACAGGGAGATCTCCAACTCTGCCTATGGATACCAGCAGGCAATCGAGTCGGGCAGGATGCCGGTCGTGGGGGTGAACTGCTACCGGATGGAAGATGAAGCGTTGCCTGTGGAGCTTTTTGAAGTGCCTGAGACCCTGAAGATCCAGGAGGAGAAGCTCGAGAAGATCAAAGATGAGCGGAGTGCCACCCAGGTGCGCCAGGCCCAGGATGCGGTTGCCCGCTGCTGCGAGAGGGGGGGGAACCTTATGGAGGTTATGGTTGAGGCGGTAGAAGCCCGGATTACCGAAGGGGAGATATCAGGGGTATTGAAGGCCTCCTACGGCACCTGGGAGCCGCCGCTATTTTAGACCTAATGGAGAATGGGGATAAAAAGAGGCTCATGAAAAAGAAGATAAGGATCGTTATCGCGCGCCTCGGCATGGACGCCCACTGGAGGGGAAGCATTGTGGTGGCGCGTGCCCTGCGCGATGCGGGGATGGAAGTCATCTATGTTGGGAATCAGTTGCCGGAAACCATTGCGGAAACAGCGGTCCAGGAGGATGCGGATCTGGTCGGTTTGAGCACCTTTCTGGAAACCACATGGTGCTGGCCCCGGAGGTGGTCAGGGCGCTGAGGAAGAGGGGGATGGAGGGGGTTTCGGTAATCCTCGGGGGTACCATCCCTCCGGATCATATCCCCATGCTGAAAAAGGCAGGCATTGCAGAGGTCTTTGGATCGGGGACACCCCTTAAAAAGATCATCGACTTTGTATCAGGGGCCCCTACATGTCAATGAAAGTGATACGCTTACCCTTGATAAATTAGCGTAGAGCGAATAAGCGAGCTTGGAAGACTCCGAATCTGACCTAGAAATGAGTCCCGTTTCAGCGGGACCAAGATATTTTTGAGCGAGCCAAAGCCGCGCTACGGTGTGATGCTGGACTGAGAAAACGTACGAACGGAAATTTCCCTTGACAGTTACGTCAAAAAGATACATTTGGATAAATATAATTTGTATGCATACGTTATGAATACTTAATTTATGCCAGCAACCTGTCTTGAGGGGTTTCCCGCTGGGAAGCGGGAAACATGGAACCGTTAGCCCTTGGGCGCAGACGTGTATCGGGGAAGAACCATGCTTTTCAAGGATTGCCTCTGTTTCTTGGTGGGAAAGGCGGCCCGGAAGATGGCAAGGATTACGAGGGAGCGGCTTGTCCCGTACGGGCTGACTCCCACTCAGTTTTTCCTGCTCACGGCCCTTTACGAAGAAGATGGGCTCCTTATCAGCGTCCTGGCCCGGAAGGTCGCTCTGGACAGAGCTACCCTGACCGGACTTCTGGATCGTCTGAAACGGGATGGCCTTACAGAGAGAAGGGCCGATCCTGAAGACAGGAGGGCCATTAGGATCTATCTCACGGCAAAGGCAGAGGGGCTCAGGGAGGAGCTGACTGAACTCTATCACGACAACAACGGCATGTTTCTCTCCCTCCTGAGTCAGGAAGAGAAGGATGTCTTCGAGCGGGTGGTAAACAAGCTGGAAACTGCCAGTTTTGAGATGAAACAGGTACCTGAGAATGAGCCCTGAGGTAGCCGTTCACGGTTTACAGTTATACAGCCTTTAAGATAATGTTTTTGGGGTACACCCATACCATTGCCATAAAGAGAAAACCGAGGTTCATCGAGGCGAGATACTGGTCCCGCCACGGGCGGGACTGGATACTGGTTTTTGGATATTGGATATCCATAAGGAATCACCCTTTTTTCATCAAGCATCCAGGATCAATCAGATAACACCTCCGCGGAAGATTTAGAGCAGCGGAATAGCTGCTCCAAGATATTTTTCCAAAATAACATAGGTTCACGGTTGGAAAACCTGTAAACTGTGAACCGCCAACCGTGAACGGTTACGATCTGACGTTGTATATATCCAAAGAGGAACAAAGGACTATGACCAAGAGAGCGGAAAACATGAAAATCCTGTTTGCGCCCGAATCTGTAGCCGTTATCGGGGCCTCGGATAATCCTGGGAAGTTGGGTTTTCATGTCATGAAAAGCCTGACTGAGGGAGGGTTTTCCAACAGGATTATACCGGTGAATCCAGGCTCTGCCCGAATCATGGGCCTGAAAGCGTTTCCTTCGGTTACCGATTATGATGGAGACATCGATCTGGCCATAGTGGTCCTGCCTGCAAAACTGGTACCCGGGGTGTTCCGGGAATGCGCGACCAAAGGAGTCAAAGGCATTGTCCTGATCACCGCAGGGTTCAAAGAGATTGATGATCCTGCGGGCGCGGAGCTTCATGAAGAAATCGCCGGCATTGTCAATGGGGCGGGGATTCCGGTTATCGGCCCCAACACCTTTGGCACGATAAACCTCCAGGCAGATCTCAACGCATCCTTTACACCGGAGTTCTCTCAGTTAAGGAAGGGTTCGATCGCCCTGGTCAGTCAGAGCGGGGGGATATCCCACCTGCTCGCGTTTCTGGCCATGAGGATGGACGTGGGTTTCAGCAAGATCATCGGCCTTGGCAACCGGCTGAACGTGGATTTCGACCAGATGGTGGATTACCTGATGGACGATTCTGACACCAGGGTCATCATGCTTTATATGGAAGGGATTGATAATCCAGGGAGACTTCTGGAGACAGCAAAGAGATACAATGGAAAAAAACCGGTCATCATCAACAAGACGGGCAGCTCAACGAAGAGCGATCAGGCATCCCGATCCCATACCGGATCCATGGCCGGCAGCCATGAGATTTACATGAGCGCTTTCAGCCAGGGGGGAATGCTTGCCGTTGATAATGCGGAGTCCCTTCTTGATACGGCCAGGGCCCTTCTATCCTGTCCCATTCCAGACGGGCCGGGAGTTGCCGTGCTATCCGGACAGGCAGGACCCGCAATGGCCGCCTGCGACGTTTGCGAGGCCCGGGGGCTAAAGATTGTCCCGTTTACCGGGAGGACACAGCAAAAGATAAATGAGCATCTGCCGCCCCTTGCCCTGAGGACCAATCCGGTGGACATGGGCCCGGCCTGGTATGACTCATCGGCCATAGAGGAGATTGTAAGGGCGGTTATGGATGATGACAATGTGGACGGAATCTTACTCTTCATGATGTTCGCATCGGCCAATGCGGATGCGGTGAAGGGGATAAGCGATCTGTTGGAAAAGTGGCAGCAACGAAAACCCCTTGTCAGTTGTATTCTGTCCCCTCCGGGCATCTGGGACGAACAGATAAAGGGCCTGGAACAATCAGGGTCGCTGATCAATTATCCCACGCCCGAGAGGGCTGCGAACGCAATGGCTTACCTGTGGAAATACCGAAAAATAGAGATCAGCCGAAAGGATATTTTATGAGATACTTTATGGAACCGGAGAGTACGGCCATTATCGGGATCAGCCGTAGGAGCGGGCCGGGCTCGTATAACCTGATGGAAAACATGCTCC
>DREN01000459.1 GCA_011051075.1 Deltaproteobacteria bacterium
ACTCAGGATAAACGAGGCCTTTACGCGGGGGTTGTCGGCTAAGGGCGTTAAGCTCTTTTTCCCCAACAGGATTATCAAATGGGAACAGGATGAAAACGGAGAATTCCTGCTTGGTACAGGCCGGAATAGACCGGACAAATGGATCCGGGCCAAAGGGGTGATCCTTGCCACAGGCAGGTTTTGGGCCAGGGGGCTCAGGGCCGACCGGGATAAGATCAGGGAGACACTCTTTGATCTTCCTGTTTCTCAGCCCGGGGAGAGGAAAGAGTGGCACAGAAGGGAGTTTCTTGATCTGAAGGGTCATCCGGCCAACCGGGCAGGTCTTGAGGTGGATGATCTTTTCAGGCCTGTCGCCAAGGGGGGTAAACCTGCTTTTGATAATCTCTTTGCATGCGGATCCATCCTTGCCCACCAGGACTGGATGCGGATGAAATGCGGTTCCGGGCTTGCCATGGGTACAGCCCTGGCCGCGGTGGATGCCTTTTCTTCTTTTGCCTTGAAAGAAGGGTGATGTAGTGGTATTCATACAGACCTCGTTAAGTGGTTGAGTCTCGCCCCAGGCAGGATTGAGTGGTTAAATTCTTCCTTCGGGACTGTTTTCAACTCAACGACTCAACGACTCAACTATTTAACAGCTTTCCAAATGAGAGGATATCAGTCTAATGTCCCTTGTCCTGGAAAATGTCACCAAAAAAGTTGGACGCGAGACCCATCTCTACGACATCAGCCTGGAATTTGAGCCGGGCTCCCGCAACGTACTCTTAGGCCGTACTCTGTCGGGCAAGACATCGCTTCTTCGCCTGATGGCGGGACTGGACAGGCCGAGCGCCGGGAGGCTGCTTATGAACGGTGAAGACGTTACCGGCAGATCGGTGCGAAAGCGGAGCGTTGCCATGGTTTATCAGCAGTTTATTAACTACCCCTCCCTTACCGTGTACAGGAATATAGCCTCCCCTCTGAAGATGGCAGGAGTCAAAAAGGCGGAGATCGACCGGCGTGTACGCAGGACCGCTGAGATGCTTCACCTGGAAGATATGTTAGATCGTCTTCCCACAGAGCTCTCCGGCGGGCAGCAGCAGCGTGTTGCCATTGCCAGGGCATTAATCGGAGACGCCGAGCTACTTTTATTGGACGAGCCTTTGGTGAACCTGGACTATAAGCTGCGTGAGGAGCTGCGGGTTGAACTCCACGATATTTTCCAAGAGCGCAGGGCGATTGTCGTCTACACCACCACGGAACCGACCGAAGCCCTCATGTTAGGGGGGAATATTGTGGTCATTGATGAAGGCCGCATCCTGCAAAGCGGTCCAACACCGGAAGTTTACCATAATCCAGCCACAACCAAAGTGGCTGAGGTCTGCAGTGATCCGCCCATCAACTTCCTGAAAGGCGTGATTAAAGGAGACTCTGTTAGAATGGGGCCGAATATTGAAATGCCACGTGAACACCATATGAAATCCCTGATGGACGGGGATTATATGTTCGGTGTACGTTCCAATCATCTTTTTTTAGCCGGAACCGGTAAGAAAGATGTGGAAATTCCGGCTAAGGTCGAACTGGCAGAGATTAACGGGTCTGAAACGTTCATTCATGCCGACTATGACGGCTTCCGGTTAGTGGTTCAGGAGAACGGGATTCGTCTTGTCCGGATCGGAGCCGAAATAACCATATATGTCAGCCCGGCCTCTTTTTTTGTGTATGATGAGGCAGGGGTCCTGGTTGCCTCACCCCCTCGCGAATCTGTTAAACTCGGACTGACATAGGAGACTGTCATGGCTGGTATCGAGTTGAATGAAGTTGCTCACAGCTATTTGCCCAAGCCTAAGAGCGAGTCGGATTATGCCCTGAAGCGCATTCATAATGTGTGGGATGATGGGAGCGCATGTGCCTTGTTAGGGCCCTCGGGGTGTGGGAAAACCACCCTGCTGAACATCGTTTCCGGCTTACTTACTCCCAGCAGGGGGCGGGTTCTATATGACGGGAAGGATGTTACCGGGCTGCCGCCGGAAAAACGGAACATTGCCCAGGTCTTTCAGTTTCCGGTTTTGTACGACACCATGACGGTTTTCGACAATCTTGCATTTCCCTTACGAAACCGAGGAATTAAGGAAGGCGAGGTAAAAAAACGTGTACTGGAAGTCGCCGAAATCCTCGATCTGGCCCCCTTCCTCAACAAAAGGGCCGCCGGGTTGGCGGCTGATGCCAAACAGAAAATCTCCTTGGGTCGAGGGCTGGTTCGCAGCGACGTGGCGGCCATACTTTTCGATGAGCCGCTGACGGTTATTGATCCGCAAATGAAATGGTATCTGCGGCAGAAACTAAAAGAAATCCATGAGGAATTGAAGCTGACCTTTATTTATGTGACCCATGATCAGGTAGAAGCGCTGACCTTTGCCGATCAAGTGGCGGTGATGTTCGAAGGAGAAATGGTACAGATCGGCTCTCCCCAGGATCTTTTTGAAAACCCGGAACACAGGTTTGTGGGTTATTTTATTGGGAGTCCGGGAATGAACTTTTTAGAATGTACCATAGAGGGAAATGAGGCAAGGGTCAATGACGCCGGCATTGTCTTAGACGAGGAAACAGCGGCAAAGGGACGTAAGGCCCGGGGAAAGCTGGAACTTGGCATACGGCCCATGTATTTGGAGGTACATGCAGGGCCCGGTAGCGGTATGGTGCGGGCTAAGGTCAGGGGGGTTGAAGATCTGGGCAGCTACAGGATTGTGGCCCTTACCTTAGCAGATCAAACATTGAAGGCCAGGCTGCCTGAAGACAAACCGATTCCCGAGGGCGAGGTATGGCTTGGCTTCCCGCCACAATGGACCAGGCTGTTTGCAGACGGACGGTTGGTTAAGTGAGGTTTAAAGGGAAAGTGACTAAAGTGAGCTAAAGTTAAAGGTGTTTGCAGAGAAACTTGTTTGTAGAAATCGAGGCGGACAAACCGATCGGAATTCTCGACTTTCTGTTGCGAGTTCCCCTCATCCCTTCGGGGGCTATGCGTCAGCCGTTTTTTTTAAAATGACACGAAGTCCCTTAACTTTAGGCACTTCAAACTTTAGTCACTTTAGACACTTGGGTCTAATAGGCAATATTCAATAGTCAATTACAGAGGGTATTTCTAAAGAGATAGTCAAATAGTTGAATGGATGAGTTGTTGAGTTGGAAAATAAATATGTAAAATCACCATATTAGAGTTTCAGTCCTATCAGATGTCCAATTTCTGGATAAATGATATTAATTCGAACAGTAATAACGACGTAACTACTTGACTACTCAACTACTTAACGAGGTCTGATCTATGGAAAAATGGCCAAATAACAAGGCCTGGTTTCTGGTGCTGCCGGCTTTTGTCATTGTAATCTTCAGTGCCATCATTCCCTTGATGACCGTGATCAATTATTCGGTCCAGGATATCTTTGGGCCGGGCCAGGCTGTTTTCGTTGGGACCGAGTGGTTCCGGGAGATGTTAGGGGACTATCGTCTGCATGATGCTCTGTGGCGTCAGTTCCTCTTCTCCGGGCTCGTGCTCCTGATCGAGATGCCCCTTGGGATACTCATTGCCTTAGCCATGCCTAAAAAGGGTTGGGGTGTCCCCGTCTGTTTGGTTACCATAGCGTTGCCCCTGCTGATCCCGTGGAACACCATCGGGACCATCTGGATCATCTTTACCCGACCGGATATCGGTCTGTTCGGCGCCGGCATGAACAACCTGCTTGGCATTCCCTTTGATCATACGGATAATTGGCTCGATGCCTGGATCACCGTGATGTTGATGGAGGTGTGGCACTGGACCCCGTTGGTTGCCCTGTTAGGTTATGCGGGGTTGCGGGCCATTCCCGAGGTCTACTACCAGGCCGCACGGATTGACGGGGCGTCGGCCTGGGCCACCTTCCTTTATATCCAGTTGCCCAAGATGCGCGGTGTACTCACCATCGCCTTTCTGCTCCGTTTCATGGATAGTTTTCTCATCTACGCCGAGCCCTTTGTGCTGACAGGGGGCGGTCCCGGTAATTCCACCACGTTCCTCTCCATCTACCTGGTCAAAATCGCCCTCTTGCAATTCGACTTAGGGCCGGGCGGGGCCTTTTCCCTTATATACTTTGTCATCGTACTCCTGTTCAGTTTCATATTTTATCAGGCCCTTCAGAGGGTCGGAAAAGGAGAGAAGGTATGAAAGGAAAGAAAAAAACCATCGGCCTTGTCATATACTTTATACTCCTGATGATGCCGATCTACTGGATGCTCACCATGTCCCTGCGATCCAACGCCGACATCTTAGCATCCTTTGTCCTCTACCCGAAAAATATCACATTCATGAACTACATGAAGATATTTACCGATTCATCCTGGTACATGGGTTATGTCAATGCCATGATCTACGTGGTCATGAACACGGCTATATCGCTGTTCGTGGCCCTTCCTGCGGCCTACGCCTTTTCACGCTACCAGTTCGTGGGAGACAAGCAGATGTTTTTCTGGTTGCTCACCAACCGTATGGCCCCGGCTGCTGTTTTCGCGCTCCCCTTTTTCCAGCTCTATTCCACAATCGGTCTCATGGATACACATTTTGCAGTGGCATTGGCCCACTGCCTGTTTAATGTGCCGTTGGCGGTGTGGATATTGGAAGGCTTCATGTCCGGGGTCCCCCGGGAGATTGATGAGACCGCCTTTATCGACGGGTACAGCTTTCCACGGTTTTTTATCACCATCTTTATCCCGCTGATCAGGGCCGGGGTGGGCGTGACCGCCTTTTTCTGTTTTATGTTCAGTTGGGTTGAGCTGCTGTTGGCCCGGACACTGACGGTAACCGAAGCGAAACCGATCTCCGCAATCATGACGCGAACCATCAGCGCCACCGGTCTTGACTTTGGCTTGTTAGCCGCGGCCGGTATACTGACCATTGTACCGGGCGCCTTGGTGATCTGGTTTGTACGCAATCATATGGCCAAGGGCTTTGCCATGGGCCGTGTCTAAGGGGGAAGAATCATGAGGTTGACTTTTGAATGGATGGAATGGACCGTTCCCACGGCGATTTTCTGCGGCACCATTATTCTGACGGTGCTTGCCATGAGCGTATGGCAGACCTTAGCCCCTTCCCTGGAACGTCGCGGTTTTCTGCCGATTCCCACCACTCCGGGTGACCGGCTTTTCATAGGAATTCTAAGCAGCGTTTATATTTTTTTCGCGTGGATCGGGTTGACCCATTTTGCCCTCTGGATACTGCTTATTATTGTCCTGTGCTGGATTTTTGTTGTGATGATCTGGGGATAGGGAAAGCTCGATGACCAAGGAAGGAGGTGGTAACGACCTTATGTAGTTTGGGGCTGACAGGACGTGGTCCCTGGTTTGCCTTTCCGGCTCCATGGCCAGGATGAGATCCGACCAGTGAATCGGACCGGCAGGGTTTGTGGGATTAACCGAATTGACTCGAAAGGAGACAAGGGTAATGAGAAAAAAGAGATTGGTATTACTGGGGATCGTGGGATTGGCCCTGATATTCTCCGGCTCC
>DREN01000352.1 GCA_011051075.1 Deltaproteobacteria bacterium
CCTATGCCCCGGGGCCGCGTACCTGCGGTGAAGGACCCAGTGTCCGGCCTCGTGGGCGCAGGTAAAGACCAGTCTCCCCTCTGAGCCCTGCTCAAAGAGCCTCTCGTTGATGCATATGACCCCCGTGTCCACATAGGTGGCCCCTAACACGTCCCCGTACCCCAGGGCCTTTTCCAGGTCCACGTAAAAGAGCCTCAGGCCCAGGGCCCGTTCAACAATCTCATCCACAGGCACGGGGGGCCTGACCCTGTATCCGGCCAGGGTCTGGAAGGCATCCAGCAGGGCATGGGCCCTCTGGGCGATCGTTTTCCGGGATATCCTGGGAACCTTCATGTTTTTCCCCCTTTTTCCAGATCTTAGCTGTGAATGCGGTACTCTGCCCGCAAATCCTCAACCCCTCTGTCATGGTCGTTGTGCGGCTGGTTTCTGTGCACTGGTCCTGCCATGGGCGGGACCAGGATCAATCAGATAACACCTCCGCGGACGATTTAGAGCTGCGGAATAGCTACCCCAAAATATTTTTTTAAGATAGTATAACACAGGTGTTTGACAGATACGGTCACACTCAGAGAATTTTTTCGGGTTTGGAGGTCTTTTTGGCCCATATTACGGGTGTGGCAGGGCGTAGAGAGGGAGAGACTTCCCTATGGGAGATCCCAGGGCCGGCCTGGCAGGAGATCAGAGTTCACCGGCCAGTATGCCGGATTCAGTGGGACCTTTAAAGGGAAGTCTCCTGATGTTCTTGAGCCCGGCCTTGTCCATCATGTTCCTGATCTGCGCCTCTGTGTAGGACCGGCCCTTACAGGTGTTTATGAGCATGTTCAGGGAGAATATGGCCGGAAAGAGGGGGCCGTCCGAGGTGTCGTTGAGTATGAAATCGTGGATCAGGACCATCCCCCCCTGTTCCAGTGCGGAGACCGCCTTCCTTACTATCATGAGACAGTCATCAGGACCTTCCCCGTGAAGTATGTGGGAGAGCCACGCCACGTCGTATGAACCCTCTATTTCATCCTTCAGGAAATCGCAGGGGGTAAAGTCGATCCTCTCCCCCAGACCGAATCGGGAAACGGTCTTTTCAGCGAATACCCCGGTCGTTTCAAGGTCGGCGATGGTTGCCCTGAGGCCGGGATTAGCCAGACAGAAGTGGATGGCGTAGGTGCCCGGTCCACCGCCCAGGTCCAGGAGACGCCTCCTGCCGGACAGGTCGATCTCATGTGCCAGGCCCGGGGCAATGCCCATGGCCATATTGAACATCCCCATGAGGAAGCTCTCCCTTTCTTCCTCGTCCATGGCCCCGTCCTCGCGTTCGGGCCTGCCTGTTCTCACTACCTGGTCCAGGCGGGACCACCGTTCAACCATCTGGTGGTGATGCATTATCATGAAGCCTATGTAGCGGGATGATCCCTTCACAAGAAGATCCTTGGCCTCAGGGGTGTTGGAGTACCGGGACCCGGTCTTCACCACGAGACCCATGGCCGCCAGGGCATCCAGGAGGGTCCTGATCCCCCTGGGGTCGCACCCGGAGACCTCTGCAATGGTCTCGGCCCTGTCATGCCCGTCCTGTATCCTGGAAAACAGATCCTGCTTGACAGCCGCGTGAAGGGTGCAGGCGTGCCAGTAACCTCCAGAGACCTTCAGGATCTTGCCGACGTTCCAGCCCGTCATCTTAACACTCCTTTCTCAGTTTGTCCCTCACCAGGGCAACCAGAGTGGCGATCTCATCTTGTTCCAGCTTGTTCAGAAAGTTCAGCGTGGGTTCGGTTTCCAGCAACTTTTCAATTTCTTAGAAGGGTAACCGCCCTGTTCAGGGCCCGGGATTTTCATGCCCGGGGGCCTTAAATCTAAACAGTAACAAGCTCATACCCCCGGCGCCCAATGCCTATCTCTTCGGCATGATCTAACTGTATGGTCCAGTCTATCTTGGGGTAAACCCCCCTGAACTTATCCTCTCCCTTATCCGTGCACCTGGTAAGACACGATTGTTCAGTTCCCGCCTGCTGGTTCACCAGATCCACCGAGGCCTGGTCAATGGCCACCGGGTCCGTAGATGCAACAACCCCGATATCAGGGACAATGGGTGCGTCGCTGTGCCCGTAACAGTCGCAGGCCGGAGAAATGTCGGTGAGAAAGTTCAGAAAAAAGGCCTTGCCCTCTTTTCCCTTAAGCACGGCCAGGGTATATTCGGCCATCTTCTTCTGAAACAGGGGAATGTCCGCGTTCCACTGGACGTCTATGGCGCTGTTGGGGCAGATTAGGATGCATTCGCCGCAGCCCACGCACCTTTTCTGATCAATGACCGCCTTTTCATCCTTGAGGGATATGGCCTGCTGCGCGCAGTGCTCCACGCAGTCCCCGCACCCCACGCATTTTTTCCTTTTCACCTTGGGAGAAAGATCGGAGTGCTGGTCCAGTTTTCCCCTCCTTGCGGCGCACCCCATGCCGAGGTTCTTGATGGTCCCTCCGAAACCGGAAAGCTCGTGTCCCTTGAAGTGGGCCACGCTGACGAGCATATCCGCTTCAACAATATCTCTGGCGATGAAGGCGGTCTTTACGATCTCCTGGTCGATCCTGACCCTGGAAAAGGAGGCCCCCCTGAGCCCGTCGGCAATAATGAGGGGCGCGTTTACAACCGAATAGGCAAACCCGTTTTCAACGGCGGTCCTCAGGTGGTCAACGCTGTTTCCCCTGGAACCGGCGTAGAGGGTGTTGGCGTCGGTCAGAAAAGGCAACGCCCCCAGGTCCTTTAGCTCCTCAACTACTGCCCGGATAAGGACGGGCCGTATAAAGGCGGTGTTTCCCCTTTCCCCGAAGTGGAGTTTGACGGCGGCAAGGTTCCTGGGGGCCACCACCTCTTCTACTCCGGCTTCCTGCATAAGTCTTTTCAGTTTGGAAGGAAGGTTCTCCTTTGCCGAGGTCCTCAGGTCCGAGAAGTACACCCTGGCTTGAGGCATCTGATTACTCCTTTCATTTCTGGCAGATTTCCGATGTCAACACCGGATCACCTGCCTATGTAAGCATTTTCCTTCTCGCAAGTCAATCGCCTCCTCTGGCACAGGACAAGGAAATGCCAGAGTGGGCTCCAGCCGCTCAAAGTGAAAACCAGCGTCCAGTAACTCTCCAAATTTATTGAAATAACATAGTTTTAACGGCACTTTTGCGACTTCCGTAACCTCCCGAGGGATAGATCAGGATTAGAGTCTTTGGATTGTGACCTCTATTCGTTTTGCCAACCACCTTAATCCTGCGGTTGAAGCAGTTGATTTACTGCAAAAAGAGTCCCTGTTGATAGATCGCATATCCTACTCTTAATCCCCCGGTTTGCGGGACTCAATTCCCAAATTCCGGCCTGTTCGCGTGGAGAAAGGCGAGAGGGTCCACGAAAGACACGAAATACACGAAAGAAAGGGAAAGATAGAGGAGAGAGGGGAGGGGAGAGGTGAGAGGCGAGAAACGAGAGGAACAGATGAGTGGATAGAAAAGACAGTGGTCGATGGTTGGAAAGGGTAGAAGCAGGGGACAAAAGAGGGAACGGTGGGGCTGGATGGAAACGAACTAAGTTCTGCGGTGAAAAGAGAGTATTCCCCATACCCAGTTTCTCCCCCTTATAATCCCTCTTGATCGTGGAAAGCTCCCCAATTAATAGGTTCTGACATCTCGAAAATTCGACCTTTGCGGTTAGACTTCAGCAATTGTGAATATGGGGTCTACATCGGGTGGGCCGTGCTCCGCGCACCGCTGGGTTTTCCAAAGATCCAAAGGATCCCTATATACGTTCCAACGCATGGGCGTGGGAACGTAAGAAGGCCGTGAACGTGGGTGCTCATCTCCGTCACCCCTTATATCCCATGTCTCCGTCTGCCGGGTCAACGTGCACAATAACCCGGTCCAGATCCTCCACCTCATCCACGAGGCATTTTTCCACCGCGTTGGCGATCCTATGGCCTTCGGCAACGGTCAGGTTGCCGTCCACCACAATATGGGTCTCCATCTGATAGAGGCCGCCAGAGGTGCGGACCCTTAGGTCGTGGGTGTCCAGCACCCCTTCCACGCTCCTGGTGCACTGAAGGATCTTGTCCATGATCTCCGGTGGGGGCGCGGTGTCTGTAAATTCACGGAGGCTTTTCCCGAGGGTCTCTATACCCGCTTTCATTATGAAAAAGGAAACCACCAGGGCGGCGAAGGAATCCAGGATATGCCAGGAGGGTTTTATGAGAGCGCCGGTCACTCCCATGAGAACAGCTACTGAGGAAAGGGAGTCTGAACGGTGATGCCAGGCGTTGGCCACGATCAACTGACTCTTTATGCGCCGGCCCACGCGCAGGGTATAGCGGTAAAGGGTCTCTTTGACCGCGATCGAAAGTGCTGCGCCGATCACGGCCAGCCCTGTGGGGTGGTAGTCCGCATGGTGATAGATGTTAAGGCCTGCATGCACACCCAGATAAACGGCTGTGGCGCTCAGGGAAAGACCTATCAGGGCCGAGGCCAGGGTCTCAAGCCGGGCGTGGCCGAACTGATGCCCACTGTCCGGGGCCTTTCTCCCGATCCTGAGACCGAATAGTACGATAACATCGGTGAACAGATCGGAGATGGAGTGGACCGCGTCAGCTATGAGGGCGTGGCTGTGGCCCAATACCCCGGCTGCGAACTTGAGCGCTATGAGCAGGACATTGGCCCCAGCCCCCACCCAGGTCACCTTAAAGCCTGCACGCCCCTTTTCTCCATCAACCCCACTGAATTCACCTGCCATAATTTCCATCAGGTAGATCCCCGGCATGATCAGATCGAGGATAATCAAGGCAATATCGTCTCTCTTTTCCCGGTACAGTTCCAGGGCGCCTTCCCCGTCAGACGCCGGAATTACCCTATAGCCGAACTCTTCAAGGATCTCCATACCGAGGTCCCTGAGAGAGGCCTCGTCATCCACCAGCAGGATCGTCTCGTTTCCCCTCTCAGGCACTGCTTCCTCTTTGTGTGGTGGGCGGGACACCCTTAACTTTTTAAGTTAAATCGGCTCAAACCCTTCCTTTTTGGCGATAGCGGCCCGTCGGAACACCGACTTGCTCACCGCCACACATGGGTAACTCATCGAGCGCCATATCTGGGGTTGGTACTGACCGTCGGTAACATCCAGGATCAAACCGGGGTTCTCAACAAAGTCATGGCGGTCCTGGTCATCAAATATCTTACGACGGTGGATACCCCGCGCAATAATATGGTGCAGCGCGCCTGGTGCGTCAATTCGGGATTGTCTTTGGCATGTCCGAGACAATATCAACAACAACCCACAATATCAAGTTTATAACTTAACGACCAGGGGGACGTTATGTTGCGAGTCTTATTATGTTGTGTGTTTTGAGAGAGGTGAGGGTGTGGTACCCCGCCTATCCCGCCCAAGGATTGATAAATCCGTACCCCGCCTTACCCCGCCCCTGAAAGAAACATCCCCTTAGCTTTTGGGTAAGCGCTCAAC
>DREN01000362.1 GCA_011051075.1 Deltaproteobacteria bacterium
AAAGACTAAGACTTAATAAACCACTTTAATTTCAATAAGTTGTAGAATTTCCGGGACGTCAGCCCCGAAAATCTGAGAAGGGTGATATGTCGAGAAAACTCTGGCACGGATCCAGGTGGCCTAAGGGAGTTCCCTATGAGATCGAAGGGTATGAGAAACCGCTGTTCTCCATTCTTGACCATGCGGCGCGTGACTATCCGGACAAGACCTACACCATCTTCAACGACTTTACCCGGACCTTTGCTCAGGTGAAGGATACGGCGGACCGCCTGGCCGCGTTTCTTGTTTCAAGGGGTATCAGGCCAGGGGACAGGGTCGCTATTTTCCTCCCCAACCTCCCCCACTACCCCGAGATCTTCTTCGGCATCCTCAAGGCGGGGGCTGTCTGTGTGACATGCAACCCCCTTTATCAGGTGTCGGAGCTGAACTTTCAACTGAAAGACTCCGGGGCCAGGGCGGTCTTTGCCATGGATCATCTCCAGTTTTATCCCACAACGGTAGAGGCAATCAAGGGCTCTGATGTGGAGACCGTGGTGGTCTGCAGTGTTAAGTCGTACCTCCCGTGGCTCAAGGGTGTCCTTGGCTCACTCTTAGGCAAAATACCCAGGGCCGACAGTCACGAACCGGGCCATCTCATGTTCGATGACGTGGTGAGATCATCCCGGCCTGCCCCCCCCGAGCTCGAGATCGATGCGGTCAACAGCGAGGCGCTTATTCTCTACACCGGTGGCACCACGGGCGTTCCAAAGGGGGCCAGGCTGAGTCACGCGAACCTCCTTTCCAATGTCCTGAGCACCGAACAATGGGTCCTTTTTTCTCCGGATCCGGAAGAGAAGCCGAAGAGGCTTGAAAAGGGGGGGGCGCATACCTATCTCGGGGTTTTGCCCTGGTACCACAGCCTTGGCCTCACCCTGTGCATGTTGACAGCCTGCATCAACGCCTCACGGCTGGTATGTATACCGGATCCCAGGGCCGGAGATCCGCCCTTCACAGGGGTCCTTGAGGCAGTAGAAAAGTATAAGGTAACCATAGTGGTGGCAGTGCCGACCATATATTCCGCCTTTGTCAATCATCCATTGATCGACAAGTTTGACCTCTCATCCATTATAGGATGCGGTTCTGGAGCGGCCCCCCTACCCGTTGAGGTCATTAGACAATTTGAGGAGAAGACAGGGGCTGTCATTTTCGAGGGTTACGGTCTTACCGAGACCTCTCCCGTTATCACGACTAATCCGACCGATCCGGACCAGCGCAAGATCGGATCGGTGGGAATGCCCTCTCTGAGCACTGACATCAAGATCGTGGATCTGGAAACCGGGCTTCAGGAGCTGCCCCAGGGTGAGGACGGGGAGATTGCCGCGTGCGGGCCGCAGGTCATGATGGGGTACTGGAATAAACCCGGGGCCGATAAAGAGGTATTCAGGGAGATAGACGGAAAACGGTACTTCCTCACCGGAGATATCGGCCATTTTGACGAGGATGGATTCTTAATCATTACCGACCGGAAAAAGGACCTTATTATCGTGGGAGGCTTTAACGCCTACCCCAAGGAGATAGAAGAAGCGCTCTACGCCCATCCCAAGGTGGCTTTGGTGGCCGTGGTGGGGGTGCCCGATCCCCGGTCCGGCGAGGCGGTCAAGGCCTTCATCCAGCTCAAACCTAGCGAGGAGGCCACGGAAGAGGAGTTCCTGGAGTTCTGCAAGGAAAGGCTGGCAGGGTACAAGCGGCCCAGGGAGATCGAATTCAGGGAGAGCCTGCCGGTATCCGTTGTGGGCAAGGTCCTCAGGAGGGTATTGAGAGACGAAGAGCTTGAAAAGAGAAAAAAGTAGGGAGTTTACAGTTGGAGTAGGGGCTTGACTGTGAGCCATGGATGGAGCTTGGACTTATAACTGCTTACTCCTTACAGCTTACTACACCTTTGATCCCCGCAGCCCCCGCTCGAGCCGGGGTTGATCGGGGATTGGCATATGGGGGAGAGATAAGATGTTCAAGAATATACTGGTTCCCACTGATTTTTCCGAAGGGGATACCCACGCCCTAGATATCGCAGTGAAGCTCTGTTCTCTGGACGGCGGAAAGATAAGACTGCTCCATGTGATAGAGATCATAGCAAACACCAGTTTTGAGGAGTTCGAGGAATTCTACACGACATTGGAGAAACGATCCTACGACCATATGAGCGCCATGATCGCCCAGGTGCAGAGTGACGATGTGGAGATAGAACCGGAGGTCGCCTACGGCAACAGGGCCCACGAGATCCTTAGATATACGAAGGAAAACCATATAGACCTGATTGTGATGAAATCACACAGAATCGACGTTGAGGACAGGGCCCAGGGCTGGGGGACCATCAGCTATAAGGTTGGTATCCTGGCCCAGTGTCCGGTCATGCTTGTAAAATAGCGGAGGCTTTTCCGGATTATCCCGCACAATGAATTTAACCTTACCGGCATGTTTCTGCGAGATCTGCCATGGCTTTTTCTCATCTTACACCTGCCTTACCCGGATCAAACAGGGTGTGTGGACGGGGCCGCATATGGAATCCCGCAGGAGTCCTATGCCTGGCCATGGCGCTGGCGGTCCTCTTTGCAGGGTGCAGACGGCCTCGGCCCGAGCTGGAACCTGACAAGTTCGTTTCCCCGGCCCCTGGCAAGCCCTTCCATGTTTCCAAGGAGACAGAGGAGTTCTTCCCAAAGGCCAGGGAAAAGCTGCTGGGCCTTGCCGACGAACCTGTGCCGTCCGGGAGTACCTACACCCTGCCCCAACTACTGGACGTGGCCCTCAGTATAAACCCCGCAACCCGGGAGGCCTGGGCCATGGCCAGGGCCGCGGCCGCAGGCTGGGGCGCTGCCCGGGGGAGCTACTACCCCACCATCGGCGCCAACCTGAACGGGGCAGGGGGAAGGTTTGCCCAGACATCGGCCCTCGGCGCTTTCAAAGGGGTCTCCGGAGAAGTGGGACTCAGTCTCAGCTACCTCCTCCTGGACTTCGGGGGCCGCGAGGCCACGGCCGAAAGCGCCCGGCAGGCCCTCATGGCCGCCAACTGGAATCACAACCAGGCGATCCAGGATCTGCTCAGGGATGTGCCTCAGACCTACTATCGGTACCTGGGGAACAAGGCCAGGGTAAGGGCGTCCGAGGTAAGTCTCAACGAGGCCCTCACAAGCCTCCGCTCAACAGAGCAGCGGAGAAAGGCCGGGGTAAGTACCATCGCAGATGTGCTCCAGGCCAGGTCAAAGGCCGATCAGGTTCGCCTGACCCTGGTGGCCGACCGGGGCGCCATGCAGGTGGCCAGGGGTGAACTTGCAAGGGCCGTGGGGTGGCCTGCCAACGCGGTCTTTGAGATAGCCGGGGAGCAGGGAGATATACCCCTGGACAAGATGCAAAAGAACACCGAGGAGCTGATAGAACTGGCCGTGCGGGACCGGCCGGACCTCAGGGCCGCACAGGCCGCGGTACGGCAGGGCAGGGCTGAGCTGCGTAAGGCAGAGGCCGAGTTGTGGCCGAAACTGTTCGCCACCGGCAACGCGGGATGGACCGCCCTTTCAGGCAGGATACCGGGACAGGACATCAGTGAAAATGCCAGCAACTACTACGGGGGTCTCAGCCTCCAGATCCCCATTTTTGAGGGTTTCTCCCTCCGCAACAGGGTCCGGGAGGCAAAGGCCAACCTGGAAGAGGCACGGGCCTCGCTCCGCTCAAAGATAGAAGAGGTGGCCGCTGATGTATGGATCGCCTATTACAGGATGCATACGGCCGCCCAACAGGTGGAGACGAGCGAGACCCTCCTTGAGAGTTCCAGGGAGTCCTACAGGGTTTCCCTTGCCCGTTACCGGGCAGGCGCCGCCGATATCGTGGAGCTTTTGAACGCCCAGAGCCAGCTTGAGTCGGCCCGTGCTCAGGAGGTGGAGGCCCGGACAGACCTGCTTGTATACTATGCCGACCTTCTGCACGCCATCGGGGCCGATCTTCCAACCGAAGGCGTCAGCCCCCCCTATCCACCCGGGCCGAAAGGGGAAGAGACTCCAGATGCCGCAAAATAGATATACGATAAACACTGGACACAGGCCGTTATCATGGCTTGTTCCTGTCCTCTGCCTGCTCTTCCTGTTGTGCGGGGGCTGCAAAGAAGAACAGAAACAGCCCCCGCCTGCCCCCGCCCCCCCTGAAGTGACAGTGGAAAGAGTGACGCTTCATACAGTTCCCGTGTACCTCAGCTACGTGGCCACCACCGAGGCCGTGAGGACAGTTGACATCCGCGCCAGGGTGGAGGGCTTTCTTGAAAAGCGGATGTTCGTCGAAGGCGCGGACGTAAAAAAGGGTGACCTGGTATTTGTCATTGAAAAGGCCCGGTACCAGGCCGACCTGGAAAAGAGCCTGGCCCAGTTGACCCGGGACAAGGCCGCTTTATCCTTTGCCATGGAGCAGGTAAAACGTTACAGACCCCTCGCTGAAAAGGACTTCGTGACCCAGGAGGCCCTTGACCAGTACGAGACAAAGGCCAGGGAAGCGGCCGCCGCTGTGAAGGAAGATGAGGCCAGAATCAGGCAGGACCGTCTGAACCTGAGTTATTGCACCATGTACTCTCCCCTTGACGGCCGCATAGGCAGGACCCTGGTGAACGTGGGAAACCTGGTGGGCGCTGGGGGTGAGAAGACAAAGCTGGCCACCATTGTACAGATGGATCCCCTTTACGTCTATTTCAGTCCCAGTGAAAAGGACCTGCGTCTGATCCTGAAATACCGGAAAAAAAAGGATATTCCAGTGGATATTATCCTGTCCGACGGCAGCACCCATCCCCATCCTGGAAAGGTGGATTTCATAGACAACCGGGCCGATCCCAAGGCCAACACCGTCAACATGCGGGCCGTGGTCCCCAACCCGGAAGAGACCCTTCTGCCAGGTATCTATGTCCAAGCCAGGCTCTTTTTGTGTGACGTGTCTGACACCCCCCTGATTCCTGAAAAGGCCATTGCCGAGGACCAGACCGGGACCTATGTGTACGTGGTGGGCAAGGAAAGCAAGGTTGAAAAGAGACAGGTCAAGGCCGGATTCCTGTACAACCACAAAAAGATCATCTGGAAAGGCCTGAGGGCCGGTGATCTGGTCATTACCGAAGGACTTCAGCGGATCAGGCCCGGCATGGTGGTCCGGCCCGTGGAGGCACGGCCTCAAGACCACCATACGGGCAGGGCCCCGGGGGATCACCCATCCAAAGGCCCAGGGGTTTCCAGTACAGGGACAGATGTGGAAACCCCTCAGCAAACCAGGGAAAAAAACGCGCCCGCAAAACAGGGAGAGGCCTCATAGGGAACCCGTATGTTTGTGGATTTTTTCATTGACCGGCCCATCTTCGCGGGCGTAATCTCCATTGTGATCTGCCTTGCCGGCGCAGTCTGTATTCTCCTTGTTCCCATCGCCCAGTTTCCGGAACTCACTCCGCCAACCGT
>DREN01000467.1 GCA_011051075.1 Deltaproteobacteria bacterium
CAGCACCGGGGGCAGGAGAGCGCAGGCATCGTGAGTTCTGACGGCTCCTCCATGTTTGAGCATAAATCCATGGGCCTGGCGGCCGACGCTTTCAGCGAAGAGATCCTGGAAAGACTTAAGGGCCATATTGCCCTGGGGCACGTGCGATACTCTACAACGGGTTCCTCACTCCTTGCAAACGCACAGCCCTTCAGGGTCCAGTACTCCGGAAAGTCTTTCGCGGTCGCCCATAACGGCAACATCGTAAACGCCCTTGATATTCGCTCTGAGCTTGAAATACGCGGGTCTATCTTTCAGACCACCATGGACAGCGAAATCGTGCTTCACCTGATAGCAAAGTCCTTCAGTTTCGGGCTGGAAGAGGCCATGATCCATGCCATGGCCCGGCTCAGGGGGGCCTACTCCCTGGTCGTCATGACAGAAGACGGGCTTATTGCGGTAAAGGATCCCAACGGTTTCAGGCCCCTCTGCCTGGGCAGGCTCAACTCCGGCTATGTTGTGGCATCTGAAACCTGCGCCCTCGACCTGGTGGAGGCGGAGTACATCAGGGAGATCGACCCCGGTGAAATAGTGATTATCAACCATGAGGGTTTGAAGAGCATACCCTCGGAGATTGAGTCCCGCAGGAGCCAGTGTATATTTGAGCTCATCTACTTTGCGAGACCAGACAGCAAGGTATTCGGTCAGAACGTGTACATGTTCAGGAAAAGGCAGGGCCAGCTCCTTGCTGAGGAATTCCCCGTTGAAGCGGACCTTGTCATGCCCTTTCCCGATTCCGGTAATTACGCCGCCATAGGATACGCCCAGGCTTCCGGCATCCCCTTTGAGATGGGTGTGATCAGGAACCATTACGTGGGAAGGACCTTTATCCAGCCCTCCCAGAGCATGCGGGACTTCGGGGTGAAGGTAAAGCTCAACCCTGTCAAGGAACTCCTGAAGGGTCAGCGGGTAGTCATAATGGAGGACTCCATCATCAGGGGCACCACGGCCCGCACAAGGGTCCATACCCTGAGAGAGATCGGGGCCAGGGAGGTCCACATGTTGGTAAGCTGCCCCCCCCACCGTTTCCCGTGCCATTACGGTATAGATTTTTCAACCAAGGGCGAACTCATAGCGGCCGAGAAATCGGTTGAGGGCATCCGGGACTTTACCGGCCTGGACAGCCTGGCATACCTGCCCATCGATCTCCTGGGGCATGCCACCCATATCCCTGAAGAGGAACTCTGCCTCGCCTGTTTCAACGGAAAGTACCCCGTTCCCATAGACAAGGGCCTTTCAAAATTCTGCCTTGAATAACCCCTTTTCAGAGCCGTTTCCAACTTCCCTGACGACACCCGCTCCCTTAGTTGGCGATACAATGAGAAATCGCAACCTGTACCATTAGCCATCAGCTCTTAGACGTTAACTGCACAGGCCCAAGAGTTGCACTGTAGTGATAAGAACACCGAGGAAACAGCAAGGTCCCTCTGGGAGGGGTTGTGCTACGCACGGATGATGTTGGGAAAATACGATGACTTGGGCTGTCTTTATATGGTAGACTGGATGAGAGAGATGTTAAAGAGAGGGGAATCAAAGTATGTTGCAGGGAGATAGCGGGGTGGTCCTCTTCCGGCATCCAGGCGAAAACAGGCATGGTCATCGGTATCCCTCGCCTCAAATGGGGAGAATCCATCAGGGCGATCATCGTCGCGAGAAAGGACACTCTCCAGACCGAAGAGGGGTTCATCGATCACTGCCGCAGGCACCTGACAAGCCACAAGAATCAGAGGTCCGAGACCTTTGTGGATGAACTCCCCGACCCACTTTGGGGGCAAGGTCCTGAAAAGGGCCTTGAGTGAGAGTTATGGAGAAAGGTGAACAGAAACCATGACAATAACAAAACGGAGGTAATCGGCATGAGCGAAACGAGCAGGTTGGATAAAACGTTTCATGTTATCATGAAACAGATGGTAGAAACCGGAGTTGCCCCTCACTACACGGAAATTGCCAAAGAACTGGGCGTTTCCATGGAGGAAGGCCGAAAGGCGCTTCATGATCTGTTCTCGGCGAGGATCCACGGTTGGCTGTATCCAGACACCGATTTCATCGCCTCCTTTGCACCGTTCAACAACCTTCCCACCCAGTTTAAGATCACCATTGAAGGTCAACAGAAATGGTTTGCCCAGTGATCTTTTGAGTCGCTGGCGGTCTGCTGGCTTTTCCCTGGCAAGGTTGTCCAGATAGACACCCCATGCCTGGACTGTGGTGAACCCATTCACATCGAGATCTGCGACGGAAATATCCTGAAAGCCGACCCGAAGGGCCTGATAGGTTACGTGGCCCTCCCCCTTGCAAAGTGGGGGGAGAACCCGGGCTATGCCTGAAGCACCATGACTTTCTTCCGGTCGGAAGAACACCTTCGCAACTGGGCACAGTTTGATCCGGCCACTAAAGACGGGATCGTCGCACTGCCCAGTCTGCTTAAACTCTTTTCCATCAGGATGTTTCGCAGACGGCTGGACCCGGACTACTTTTCACATATGCGGGAGTATGCCCCAGAGTTTATGTCAACCCTTCGGGAAATCGGGATTACGAACGATTTTTGGTCAATACCCATTCAAAAAAAGAGAAAGGCCGATGAGCACGAGTCTAAATAGGCGCGGGAGGAGGGCTATATGCCTAAATTCGTTTACTCTAATACAGCAAAAGAAATGGAAGCCTACGGGTACGATTCCGTGGTTAAAAGCCATTGCAGGATGTGCCATGGCGGCTGCGGTGTTATGGTCTATGTCAAAGACGGCAAGGCGGTCAAAATTGCCGGTGATCCTGACTGCCCCATAAACCACGGGACACTTTGCAGCAAGGGGATTGCATCGGCCCAATTGGCCTATCACCCTGATCGGTTGACCCATCCTGTCCGCAGAATCGGTCCGAAGGCAAGCGGAAAATGGGAACGCATCTCCTGGGACGAGGCCCTGGATACTGTTGCGGAACGTATACTGCATTATAAAGAGAAATTCGGGGCAGAATCAATCGTGCCCGGTTACGGCACTGGCAGGGAAAACGAGGCGGTGATTTACCGGTTTGCAAATCTATTAGGCACCCCTAATGTCCTTACTGCCGGGCATTTCTGCTACGGGCCCCGGATTGCCACAAGCATCCTGACCTGTGGGACAAACCCGATCGTTGATTACGAAAACCACCCCAAGTGCATCATGGTGTGGGGCAACAACCTGGTCATAAGCAACCCCGACTGTTACAAGGGTGAGCCTTTTTCCGTGAGCCTGGACAAGGGAGCGAAATTGATTACCGTGGATCCGAGACTCACGCGAATCGCAGCCCGTTCGGATATCTGGCTTCAGCTTCGTCCCGGGACGGACACGGCGTTAGCCCTGGGAATGCTCAACGTTATAGTCAATGAAGAACTATATGACAGGGAATTTGTGGAAAATCATGTCCATGGATGGAAACCTTTTGTTGAAAGGGTGAACGAATATCCCTTGAGTAAGGTGGAAAAGATTACGTGGGTCCCCAAGGAAAAAATCAGGGATGCCGCACGGCTCTTCTCAACCACCAGACCCGCGGCCATCCAGTGGGGCGTGGCCATTGAACAGCAGGTCAATTGCGCGGATAATAACCGGGCACTCATGGCCCTTATGGGTATTACAGGAAACATTGATGTTCCAGGGGGGCAAATGTTGTTCAGTCCCCCGAAAGTAAAAAACGTTGGTCAATTCGGTGCCCATAAAATGCTCCCAAGGGAACAGGCGAAAAAGCGGTTGGGTGGAAAGCGTTTCCGCTTAGCGGGAAACTTCGCCATCATCAATCCCAAATGCGTATGGGACGCTATTCTTGAGGAAAAACCCTATCCGGTGAAGATGCTGCTTCTGATCAGCTCAAATCCTGTAATGACCCGCGGCAATGCAAAGGAGGTTTACCGCGCCCTTGAAAAGGTGGAATTCATGGTTGTTTCTGACTTTTTTTTAACACCGACGGCAGAGCTTGCAGATATTGTCCTGCCTGCTGCCACATGGCTGGAGATGGATTATATAGGCGACTTCTGGAAAAGGCACGGCCACATCCTTCCCCGGCGGAAGGTCATTTCCGTGGGGGAGTGCCGGTCGGACCATGAAATGCTGAACGATCTCGCCCACAGGGTGGGTCAGGGAGAACACTGGTGGAATACCTTTGAAGGGGGGCTGGATTATATTCTGGAACCTATGGGGATTACATGGCAGGACTTCAAAAAAATGGATTTCATCAGAGGAGAAGTCAAATATCAAAAGTATAGAGAGAAGGGATTTTCCACGCCCACCGGAAAATTTGAGCTTTATTCCACACAACTTGAAAAGTGGGGCTATGATCCCCTCCCCCAATACCATGAAGCGCCGGAAAGTCCTGTGAGTACTCCTGAATTATTCAAAGACTATCCTTATATCCTTATCACTGGAAGGAGACTGCCCGGTTTTTTTCATACTGAAAATCGCCAGGTTCCCTGGCTTAGGGAGCTTCACAGGGAACCGGTGGTGGAGATACATCCCGAAACCGCAGAGAAGGAGGGTATAAAAGAGGGAGACTGGGTCGTTATCGAATCCCCCCGCGGCAGGGTCAGACAGAGGGCAAAGATATTTGAGGGTATGGACCCGAGGGTTGTCTCTGCCGAGCACGCCTGGTGGTTTCCGGAGAAAAAGGACCCGGGACATGGCTGGGATGAGTCGAACATCAATATCCTGACGGATAATGCCTACGAATCATGCGATCCTGCAATGGGGGCAACTCACGTCAGGACGCTTTTGTGCAAGATATCCCCTGAGAAAAAATAGGAGACAGCTTATGAAACAGTATGCGCTGGTCATAGATCACGAAGCCTGCTGGGGGTGCAGGACCTGCGAAGTGGCCTGCAAACAGGAAAACGGCGCCGCTGACGGTATAAGACTGATCCAGGTGTGGGAGGACGGGCCGAAGATGGTTGACGGCAACGTGGACTTCGTCTTTCAGGTCAGCGTCTGCCGGCACTGCGATGATCCTCCCTGTGCGGATACCTGCCCGGAAGAGGCTATTATCAAGAGGGAAGATGGAATTGTGGTCATGTATTATGATCAATGCACAGGTTGTCAATTATGCGTGGAGGCCTGTCCTTACAACGCCATCGCCTTTGATGCGGACAAGGGCATTGCGCAGAAATGCAATCTGTGCCATCACCGTGTGGAAAAGGGGCTTTTGCCCGCCTGTGCCGACAATGTATGCCTGGCCCACTGCATCCATTTCGGAAAAACTGAGGAGGAAAATCATGTATGAAAAATTTCGACCTGTGCGGTTATCCTTAGTCCGTGGGGGCCTCTTTTCCAAAGGACGCAACAAAATACTCCACAGGACATGGAACGCCCCCTTAGTTGGATTATAGCTTCGAAGCAGGCAGGGACCCG
>DREN01000289.1 GCA_011051075.1 Deltaproteobacteria bacterium
TATTTGAAGCGCATGCTGCCGTCCCTATAAAATGAGATAGGGTTTTGCGTCCTTTGGAAAAGAGGTCCCCACGGACGGGATAGATCCCCTATCCACAATTGCTGAAGTCTAACCGCACAGGTCGAAAAATTTTGGCAAGGCCAGAGGGAGGAATCGGAGTAAGTCGTACCCATAGTACGTCGTCGACGATTCCGACCGATAACGCAGTCCAAAATCTTTATCTGGAAGTCTATAGAGAGACCGGGATAGGGCAGGATGTCTTCACGCCACCCCCTCTCCACTACAGGCCCAATTCCCCGTCATGTTCGTGCCTCAGATCCCTCATCATGAGGGTATGGAGGGCCTGCCTGGGATCCAGATCTTCGTAGAGTATCCTGTAAACATGTTCCGCAATGGGCATCTCTATTTCGAGCTTTCTGGAGAGGTTATAAACGGACTTTGTGGTCCTGACCCCTTCGGCAACGGTCCGGGTCCCGGATATGATCTCGTCCAGTTTCATGCCCTGGCCCAGCCTGTTTCCCACTGCCCAGTTACGGCTCAGGGTGCCCGTACAGGTCAGGATCAGGTCTCCGATCCCGGCCAGCCCTGAGAAGGTTTTAGGCTCTGCCCCGAGCCTGATACCAAGCCGCTGGATCTCTGTAATACCCCTGGTGATGAGCGCGGCCCTTGTGTTAAGCCCCAGGCCAAGCCCATCGGAGATTCCCGCCGCGATGGCCATGACATTTTTGACGGCCCCCCCTGTCTCAGCGCCGATCAGATCCCCGCTGGTGTACACCCTGAAAAAAGGGGTGGCAAACAGGGCCTGGACCTTCTCTCCCACGCGGGAACCGTGGGCCGCAACGGTCACGGCGGTGGGGACCTCCCTGGCCACCTCAGCGGCAAAGCTGGGCCCTGAAACAACCGCAAGACTATCATGGAACCTTTCGGCAAGGAGTTCCTTCAAGATACCGGTCATGGTCAGGTGGGTCCTGTTCTCTATCCCCTTTGAGGCGCTCACCACGATTGTCTCATCCCCCAGCTCACCGGCCAGGCCCTGGACGACAGACCTGAACACGTGGGATGGGACCACCAGAATAAGGATCTCCTTTTTTGCCGCAACCCGCTTCAGATCGTTTGACGGCCTGAGATTGGCTGAAAGTGCAACTCCCGGCAGGAAGAGTCTGTTTTCACGCCTCTGGGCAATATCATCGCAGACCTCCTCCTCATAGGCCCAAAGATCAACCTTGAACCCCTTTTCAGCAAGGAGATTTGCCAGGGCCGTGCCCCAGGCCCCTGCCCCTACAACGCCGATCTTCATACCTGCCTGTCCTCTCGTCTATACCATCTTAGAAAAATATTTTGGGGTAGCTGTTCCGCGGCTCCAAATCTTCTGCAGAGGTGTTATCCGGTTGATCCTGGATGCTGGATGGAAAAAGAGGTGATTCCCTATGGATATCCAGTATCCAACATCCAGTATCCAGTCCCACCATGGCGGGATATCCAGAAACCAGTCATGGCAATGGATGGGTGTACCCCAAAAACATTATCTTAAAGGCTAAAACAGGGGCCCGTCCAAACCGTCTAATCCCCGGCATCCTGCCCCTCGAACCCTTACGATCTATTCCACCCAGTTAAAGGTCCTCTCAACGGCCTTTTTCCAGCCCCTGTACCCCTCTGCCCTCTCCCTCTGATCCATGGCCGGGTCCCACCTTTTATCCTCCTTCCAGTTTCTGGTCAACTCGTCAAAGCCCGACCAGAAGCCCGTTGCCAGGCCCGCGGCATAGGCGGCCCCGAGACAGGTGGTTTCCGCGACCCTGGGCCTGATTACGGGCACGCCCAGGGTATCGGCCTGGAACTGCATGAGGAGATCGTTGAAGACCATTCCGCCGTCCACCTTGAGGTGCGCAAGCTCAACACCTGAATCTTTATTCATGGCCTCCACAATATCGCGGGTCTGGTAGGCGCAGGCCTCTAACACGGCCCTGGCAATGTGACCCCTGTTGGCGTATCGGGTCAGGCCCACCATTGCGCCACGGGCATCGGAGCGCCAGTAGGGGGCGAAGAGCCCTGAAAAGGCGGGGACAATATAGACCCCCCCACTGTCTTCCACTGTGCGGGCCAGGTCTTCCACCTGTGGGGCCTCTGAAATAAGCCCTATGTTGTCCCTGAGCCACTGGACCAGGGCACCTGCAATGGCTATGGACCCCTCCAGGGCGTATATTGGTTCATGGCCTCTCCTCTGATAGGCCACGGTAGTGATCAAGCCGTGTTTTGAAGTGACAGGCCCTTCTCCCGTATTCAAAAGGAGAAAACAGCCTGTCCCGTAGGTATTCTTGGCCTGCCCCGGCTCAAAGCAGTGCTGGCCCACCAGGGCCGCCTGCTGGTCTCCCAGGGCCCCGCAAACGGGGATCCTGGCCCCTGCCGGGCCGTCCTCAGCGGTGAATCCCCAGTAATCGGAATCGCTGGAAGGAACAATCCTGGGCAGGATCTGCTCAGGTATGCCCAAGCGATCCAATATTTCTTCATCCCACTTTAGGGACCTGAGATCCATGAGCATGGTCCGGCTCGCGTTGGTCACGTCGGTCACGTGGGTGCCACCCTCAGGGCCCCCGGTAAGCCACCAGATGACCCATGTCTCCATGGTTCCGAAACAGGCCTTACCCCTGAGGGCAGCGGCCCTGGCCTCCGAATTATTGTCCAAGATCCACTTGATCTTGGGCCCTGAAAAGTAGGTGGCCACGGGCAGGCCTGTTTTTTCGCGAAACCTGTCCTGGCCCCCGTCCCGCACGAGTTCCCTGCAGATATGGTCCGTGCGCGTACACTGCCACACAATGGCGTTACAGTACGGTCTTCCCGTATCCCTGTCCCACAGCACGGTGGTTTCCCTCTGGTTGGTTATACCCACCGCGGCTAGGTCAGCCCCCGCGATACCCGCCTTTGCCAGTGCCCCCTGGATAACCAGTCTGGTGTTGTTCCAGATCTCCAGCGGGTCATGCTCCACCCACCCCGGCCTGGGGAAAATCTGTTCGTGCTCCTTCTGATCCAGACCGACTATCCTGCCCTCCCGGTCAAAGATGATAAACCGGGTGCTCGTTGTTCCCTGATCCACAGCGCCTATGTATTCAGCCATCGTTCTCCTCCCCCGTCAAGCTATACTATCTTGAAAAATATTTTGGGGTAGCTATTCCACGGTTCTAAATCGTCCGCAGAGGTATCATCTGATTGATCCTGGTCCCGCCACAGGCGGGATATCCAGAAACCAGTCATGGCAATGGATGGGTGTACCCCAAAAACATTATCTTAAAGGCTATAAGTCCATTTCCGGATCAAGCCTCCCGCCGGGGCCTGTCAGGGGCCTTACGTCCTCAAGTATCAGCGGTCCGCTGAGTCAGCCTCCCGGGATCTGTTCCATCGGGATCCCGATCCCGATTTCCACCTGGATCATCCCAACCCACTCGGAATCTCAATCAACCCTTTCCAGGCAAGGGACTACCTGGAAGACACGACAAATATTATCCCAAACCGCGACGAAACGAAAGTCCTTTACACCCATATCCTTAAAAAAGACGGGCCGGCCAAGGTGGCCGGCCCGCACCGGTTGTTATACAAACGTAAGTCAGAGACTCGTGTCTACTTCACACGTCCCTCGCGCCACGCCTGAATGAGCTTATCGTAGTCAACGGTCTGACCTTTCGGCTTTTCATTGACCTTCGCCTTTGGCGATCCCGGCCTGTTCAGCCAGACATTCGGGTCGATGCATGGGTTCAGCTTTGGACCGCATTCTTTCTGGGCCCCTGCGCGCTGGATGCGCGCCATGACTTTGTCCTGCTCGCGAGCAAGATTGTCCATAGCCCTGTCCACGGTCACCTCACCGGAGACCGCCTCACCCACGTTCTGCCACCACAACTGTGCCAGTTTCGGATAATCGGGCACGTTGGTCCCGGTGGGAGTCCAGGCCACTCGGGCCGGGCTGCGGTAAAACTCCACCAGACCACCCAATTTCGGCGCCCTGTCGGTGAAGGCCTGGCTCCGGATGTCGCTATCGCGGATGGGCGTCAGACCCACTAAGGCCTTCTTGAGCGATGTGGTCTTGGCAACACAGAACTGGGCAAAGAGCCACGCGGCCTTGCGTCTCTTGAGCGGCGTGCTCTTCATGAAGGTCCATGACCCGCAGTCCTGATAGCCTAACTTCATCCCTTCTTCCCAGTATGCGCCGTGGGGAGATGGGGCCATACGCCACTTGGGGGTCCCGTCCGCGTTGACCGTGGGACCAGGCGCGACCATGGAGGGGACGAATGCCGTGTACCAGAATATCTGCTGGGCCACGTTGCCCTTGGCCAGGATGGGCAGGTAGGTGTAGAAATCAAGACCCAGGCAGCCTGGAGGAGCGTATTTTCTCAGCCACTCCATGTACTTGCGAAGGGCGTACTTGGCTGCGGGGCTGTTGGCGGCCCCACCGCGACAAACACTTGATCCCACAGGGGCGCACCCCTCAACACGGATGCCCCATTCGTCCACAGGCTTGCCGTTTGGCAGGCCCTTGTCGCCGCAACCGGCCATGGAGAGCCAGGCATCGGTGAAACGCCAGCCCAAGTCCGGGGCCTTTTTGCCGTAGTCGTTGTGACCGTAAACGGCCTTGCCATCGATTTCACGGATATGCTCGGTGAAGAACTCGGCAATATCCTCGTAAGCAGACCAGTTGACCGGCACACCCAACTCATAGCCGTAGATTTCCTTGAATTTCTTTTTGAAATCCGGACGTTTGAACCAGTCGTAACGGAACCAGTAGAGGTTTGCGAACTGCTGGTCCGGAAGCTGATAGAGCTTTCCATCGGGACCCGTGGTAAAGGATTTGCCCATGAAATCGTCAATGTCCAGTGTCGGAAGAGTCACGTCCTTCCCTTCACCGGCCATGAAATCGCTCAGCGGGACCACAAACCCGTAGCGCATGTGGGTACCGATGAGGTCTGAATCGTTCACCCATCCATCGTAGATGTTCTTTCCTGAGGCCCATTGGGTCTGCAGCTTTTCAATGACATCACCTTCCTGAATCAGGTCAAAGGCCACCTTGATCCCGGTGATCTCTTCAAAGGCCTTGGTGAGAACCTTTGCCTCATATTCGTGGGTAGGAATGGTCTCGGAGACGACCTTGACATGCATCCCTTTAAAGGGTGCGGACGCCTTGATAAACCATTCCATCTCCTTCATCTGCTGATCCTTGGTCAGTGTGGACGGCTGAAACTCGTTTTCAACCCACTTCCTGGCTGCGTCCATCTGCGGCGAGGCCCAGCACGGGGAGCCGGAGAATATCAGGGCCAATCCCACGATCCCCAGTAATACCAATCTCTTTTTTCTCATTACCCTTGTCTCCTTTCGAGTCAATTCGGTTAATCCCACAAACCCTGCCGGTCCGATTCA